>JANNQH010000309.1:0-12135 GCA_031400655.1 Deltaproteobacteria bacterium
CCATGAAGCCCCTGCCGAGGGCCGTCTGGATGCAGCTCGGGATCCACCACGGTCCCTCCGCCCAGCGACTGCGCGATGCGGGCATCGAGGTCGTCCAGGATCGCTGCATGATGGTCGACCACCGGCGTCTGATCGGCGCCCTTACCTAGGAGCCTGAGTCGTGACCGGTGACCGCGGCGATCGGCTCGTCTACTCGAGCGAAGCGGGGCGGATCTGTCCCGCTTGCGGCCGCAAGATTTCCAGCTGCGAATGTCGCGGCAAAGGCGCGCGTGCGCGGATCGCGGGGCGGGCCGAGGTCGAAGCCGCCAAGAGCGGGGACAGCGTCGTGCGCGTCGGGCGGTCGACGAAGGGCCGGGGTGGCAAGGTCGTCACGACGGTGACCGGCCTACCGGGCGTTGATGAAGAGAAGAAGAAGCTCGCCGCCGAATTGAAGCGCAGCTGCGGCACCGGCGGCTCGCTGAAGGATGGCGTGATCGAGATCCAGGGCGAGCACCGCGACACACTCGTCCGCGAGCTCGAGACCCGCGGCTTCACGGTCAAGCGCGTCGGTTGAGCTCTTTCACCTCATAGCGCGCAACGCGACGCGCGAGCCACGCGACGCCCAACAGATCCGCCCACACCACGCGCAGCCGCATCCAGACGCCGTACTTCGAGCGGCCGTGGCGCCGCGCGCGGTGGCGCACTGGCCGCTCGACGATCCGCGCGCCCTCGAGGGCCAGCAGGACGGGCAGGAAGCGGTGTGCCCCGCGAAACAGCTTGACCCGCATCAGCGGATCCCGGCGCATCACGCGCAGCGAGCAGCCGATGTCCTCGATCGAGTCGCCGAGCACGCGGCGGCGGACGCGATTGGCGATGCGCGACGCGAGCCGGGTCGACCAGCGATCGCGGCGCCCGACGCGAATGCCGCAGGCACAGTCTGCTTCCGACATCGCCGCCACCAGCGCCGGAAGGTCCGCCGGATCGTTCTGGAGATCCGCATCCAGCGTCGCGACGAGCTCGCCGCGGGCCGCGCGAAAGCCCGCCTCGAGGGCCGCCGACTGTCCCGCATGGGGCGAGAGGAGCAGCAGGCGGACGCGAGCGTCGCGCGCGGCCAGCAGCCCGACGACGCTGCGGCCGTCGTCCGTGCTTTCGTCGTCGACGAAGATCAGCTCGGACGCGAAGGGAAAGGCGTCGAGCACGACCACGAGCTCCTCGTAGAGCGCGGCGAGCGACGGCGCTTCGTCCCGGAACGGAATCACCAGTGAGAGCCGCGGCGTCACCTCAGCCCTCCCGACTCAGCACGAAATAGCTGCCGAGCTCCCGCCCGTTTCGTGACGCCCGGCCGATCGTCACGTCGCGCGAGACGCGGCGCAGCCGATCGACCATGAAGCCGTAGACGAAGCGCGCGAGCCCGGTCTCGTTCGAGCGGATCTCGGGCCAGTCCGCCGGCCGCGTCGCCGGCAGCAGGCGATAGTCGACCAGGACTTCCGAGTGCTCCGGATCGGCGACCGCCGTGAAATAGCCCGGTCCCGTGAGGCCCGAGAGCGCCTGGAAATTGAAGCCGGCGAGGGCTTCGGGCGCCTCCCGCGACATTCCGGGGAGCCGGCAGAAACGCTTCTCGAAGAGCGTGAAGGCTGGCAGCGTGTTGCGGCCGAGGTGGCGAACGGTCTCGAGGTCGGCGCGCTCCGGGGGCACCAGCTCGCAGAGCTCGACGCTCGCGAAGCCGCGCACCTTCTCGAAGAGCACGCGCTGCCCGCGGCGCGAGAGGCCGCGGACGACCGCCGTGCGAAGGGGCGCCGGGAGCCCATCGAGCCGATCGGCGATCAGCGCTGCCCGGCAGGCGGGATCGCGGACGAGGGATTCGAGCTCGCTCGTACTCGTCCGCTCGTCCCGCGTCTGTAAATCCGAATCGGCCACACGGCATCTCCTCGCCGAGGAAGGTACCGTCGATGGCGCCCGTGAAGAAGCCGCCCTCTATCGACAATCAGAGCGACAATCAGAGCGACAACCCGACCGGCAGCCAGAGCGACGTCCGGATCGACGTCCCCCTGCTGAGTGCCCGCGATCCTGGCCATGGTTTCCCCGCGCTCCGGAGGCGCCGCGCGCTGCTCGCCCTCGTCGCCGGCACCACGCTCCTCTACACCCTCGGCCTCGCCAGCATCGACCTCTGGGCCCCTGACGAGCCGCGCTATGCGGCGATCGCCGAGGAGCTTCGCTCCGGTGGCCATGGCTGGACGGGCGCAGTCCTGCTCCACCTGAACGGCGAGCCCTACAGTCAAAAGCCCCCCCTCTATTTCTGGCTCGCGGCGGCCTTCGGACTTCCCTTTGGTCGCGTGGACGAGCTCGCCGCACGGCTTCCCTCGGCGCTCGCCGGCATCGCGAGCGTCGCGGGCACCTTCTGGATCGCACGGCTGCTGCGCCTGACGCCGGCCGCGGCCTGGCTCTCGGCGGGCCTGCTCGCCACGAGCTTTCGATTCGCCTTCAGCGCCCGCCGCGCTCAGCTCGACGTCCTGCTCTGCGCCTGCGAGCTCGCCGCCGTCGCCCTCTTCCTGCTGCTCGAGCTGCGGCGCGGCGGGATCGAAGAGGCTCGGCGACATCCTGTCGTGCTCGTCGGGTTGCACGCGGCCCTCGGCGCTGCCGCCCTCGTGAAGGGCCCCGTCGGCTGGCTCCCGCTGCTCGTGTTCGCCGCCTATCTCGCCTGGGAGGGACGCCTCGCCGCCTATCGAAAGCTGTTCCCGGCCTGGTCCTGGCTCCTCTCCCTCGGGCCCCTCGCCCTCTGGATCGTGGCCGCCACGACCATGGCGCCCGAGGGCTTCGCCCGCGACGCCGTGGGCACGAACGTCTTCGCGCGCTTCTTCGCGGGGACCTCCCATGCCCGACCCTTCTACTATTACGGCTATCAGCTACCTCTCGATTTCCTGCCCTGGACGCTGCTCTGGCCCGTCGCCATCGCCGTCCTCGCCCGCTCGAGACTCACGTCGACGACGCGTTTTCTCGCGGTCTGGATGCTCGTGCCCCTCGTGTTCTTCAGCCTCTCGGCGGGCAAGCGCGGGCTGTACCTTTTGCCGATCTTTCCGGCGCTCGCGCTGCTCTGCGCGTTCGCCGTTTCCGCCCCGGCGAATACGCCCGGCGAGCGGCCTCGGCATGCGACCCGCGCACGCGCGCTCGCGGCCGCCATCGCCGCCGTCGCACTGCTCGAGCTGGCGGGCGCGCTCTTCGTGATGCCCCGGCTCGATCCCGAGAAATCTCCGCGACCGATTGCCCTGGCGATCGCTTCTCACGCCCGTCCGGAGGAAGCCGTCGGACTCTACGGCCTGCGTCCCCTCGAAGGCGCGCTCAGCTACTACGGCGAACGACGTGTTCGCTCGCTCCGAGACGAAGCCGAAGCCCGGGCTTTCCTCGCTGAAGGCGGTCGCTTGATCCTGCTGCGCGCTCGCGACTTCGAACACCTCCGCAGCGCCCTCGCCCTGGCGCGCCTCGAGGGTTTTCGGAGTGGCCGACGTGAGCTCGTCCTGGCCCACCGCCCCGACCCCTCGCGCTCCGCGGCCCCCTGAAACGGCGATTGCCCACGCAGGGCTGATGTCGCTGACTGCGTCGGCTACTTTCCAATCTGTCGCCTCTGGCTCCATCGATACTCGCCGCGACCGATCGGACTCCCGAAGAATTTCGGGAGAACGCCGGAGATGCGACAGCGCGACCCGTCCGAGTTTCCGAAGGCACGATCAAATGGCCCGCTCCAATGGCCCGCAAAGGAGAATCCCATGTCCGAGAAGGCCGAGCTGAAGATCGGTGACAAGACCTGGGAGTTTCCCGTGATCATCGGAACCGAGGGCGAACGCGCCATCGACATCACGAAGCTCCGGGCGCTGACCGGCCACATCACCCTCGACCCGGGCTACGCGAACTCGGGCTCCTGCAAGAGCGCCATCACGTTCATCGATGGCGAGGAGGGCGTCCTCCACTACCGCGGGATTCCGATCGAGGTGCTGGCCGAGAAGTCGAACTTCATGGAGGTCAGCTACCTGCTGATCTACGGCAAGCTCCCGACGCAAACCGAGCTCGAGCGGTTCGAGACGTCGATCCGGCGCCACACGATGCTCCACGAAGACATGAAGCGGATGTACACGGCGCTGCCGAAGGATGCGCATCCGATGGCCGCGTGCTCGACGACGGTGGGTGCGCTCGCGACGTTCTATCCGGATTCCCTCGATCCCCGGGATCCCACCCAGATCGACATCTCGATCGTGCGCCTGATTGCCAAGCTGCCGACGCTCGCCGCCTACGCCTACAAGCACTCGATCGGCCAGCCCTTCCTCTACCCGCTGAACAGCCTCGACTATGTCGGGAACTTCCTGCGCATGATGTTCGGCAATCCGTGCGAAGACTACGAAGTCGACCCGGTCGTGAAGAAGGCTCTCGATCTGCTCTTCGTGCTGCACGCGGACCACGAGCAGAACTGTTCGACGAGCACGGTACGCCTCGTCGGCTCCTCGATGGTGAACCTCTTCGGAACGATCTCGGCGGGGATCAATGCGCTCTGGGGACCGCTGCACGGCGGCGCCAACCAGGCGGTGATCGAGATGCTCGAGTCGATCGCCGCAGAGGGGACGAGCGCCCGCGACTACCTCGAGCGCGCGAAGAGCGGGGACGAGAGCGCGCGCCTCATGGGCTTCGGCCACCGGGTCTACAAGAATCATGACCCGCGGGCGAAGGTCATCAAGAAAGCCTGCGACGAGGTGCTCGAGCGGATGGGCATCCACAGCAAGCTGCTCGAGATCGCCAAGGAGCTGGAGGAGATCACGCTGAAGGACGACTACTTCGTCCAGCGCAAGCTCTACCCGAACGTCGACTTCTACTCGGGCGTCATCTACAACGCGATCGGCACGCCCGCCAATATGTTCACGGCGATGTTCGCGATCGGCCGCCTGCCGGGCTGGATCGCCCAGTGGAAGGAGCTCCACCAGGATCCCTCCTTCAAGATCGGGCGCCCGCGCCAGATCTACACCGGAGCGACGAACGCGAAGTACGTTCCGATCGATCAGCGTTAGGTTTCCGAGAGGCCTCCGATGGGACGCGTTGGCTGCTATTCGACGGCACGCGTGTCGAGCGGCCGGATCGAGCGCCTCGAGCGCCATGCGGGCCGCTTGCGCCGGGACGCGGCGCGGCTATCGCTGCCGCTTCCGGAGCGGCGCGCGATCGAGGCGCTCGCCCTGGCAGTCGTCCGCGCCGAGCTTCAGCGCGGCGACGGTGCCCTTCGGCTCGAGTGGTCCGCGGCGGAGAGCGGCAAGGCTGTGCTCTCGGCGACGACGCGCCCGCTCGGAAGCGAGCTCGACCGCTGGCGGGCGAAGACGGCCCGCGCGGTCCACCCGGGCGCGGGTTCGAGAGAGAACGCGAAGGCGATCGACGTTCCCGTCTACGCAGCGGCCCGCGCCGAGCAGGCCGAGGCAGGCGTCGACGAATGCCTCCTCTACGACGCCGCGGGGCGGCTCGTCGAGGGCGGCCGCTCGAATCTGATCCTGGTCACGCGCGACGAGCGCTGGCTCACCCCCGCCCGAAGCCTCGGCGCCGTCGAAGGACTGGGGCTCGAATGCGTGCGGGAGGCGGTGCCGGAGATCCGCGACGCGATCGCGATCGACCGGGCGGAGGTCGCCGCGGCCCGGGAGCTGATCGCGGTCAATGCCGTGCGCGGTGCGGTCGCCGTGATCGAGCTCGATGGTGTCGCGGTCGGCGACGGCCAACCGGGACCGCTCGCCATCCGGCTGCGGGGCTTGTTCTTCCGGACCTGAGACCGCGCGACCGAGGCTGCGAAGGATTCCTGCCACAAGGCTCGAACGCCGCGGCACATGGGACGCGAATGGCTCGCCCTTGTCTCGAGCAGCTCGACCCATAGGATCGATTCGCCTTCGGCCTCCTTCTGGGTCGTGGCGACCTTAGGCTGCGCTTTACTTCGCATCCCATGCACCGCGTCGTCCGCTCCCAATTGCGCTGAT
Source organism: Deltaproteobacteria bacterium (assembly GCA_031400655.1). GTDB lineage: Bacteria > Myxococcota_A > UBA9160 > UBA9160 > UBA4427 > UBA4427. The sequence continues at coordinate 5,970 of JANNQH010000309.1, forward strand.
CGATCTGCGGATCGGGTCGTCAGTGCGAACTTGAACGCTACGGGGCCGGAGAGATCGCATTTCGTTTCGACTGTGCGAGAGCGATCGGCGCGGTGCATGGGATGCGAAGTAAAGCGCAGCCGACCGTCGTCATTGCGGAGTAGACCGCCAATGCCAAATTGATCCGATGTGCCAAGTTGTCCGACACGAGGGCGAGCCATTCGCGTCCCATGTGCCGCGGTGGTCGCGACTTGTGGGGCAAGCTGTTCTGGTCGAATCTGCGGGTCTAGTGAACCGCTTCGCGGGAGCCGAATACCGAGGTCAGGACGTCCTTGACGGACAGCGGCCCGACGCCGGGCTGGACCTCGAGCATGCGCTGCTCGAACTCGGGATGCTCCGCCGCGGGAAACTCCTCGCAGAATTCCGAGTAGATCCGCACGAGCACCTCGGCGGCACAGGTCGCGTCGACGTCCGAGAGGTAGAGCAGGACCCGCTCGCGCGTCATGCGGAAGATCTGATCCTCCACGCGCAGCGCGCTGATCAGGTAGTCGATGTAGTCGGGGAAGAAGAGGTCGCCCTCTTCGGCGGCGACGCCGACCACCACCGAGCAGACCGCGTGGTTGGCAGCGAGGTCGCTCACGCGGGCGATCATCGCGGCGAGCTTGCGCGGATCATCATTTCGTTCACGAGTCATTGCGGCTTCGACCATAACAGGGTCCCTATCGACGTCGGCCCGCGAGATCTGAAGGCTCGATCTGCTTTCTCTGGACGGGTGTCTGGAGGACCGTGTCGCGACGCGTCCGACCCGTGAGACCCCATGGGGGAGTGGCCCGGTTCCAGATCTTCCAGCCCCGTTCCCGCTTGGCGGGGCCGGCACCTCTTCTGCCGGGATGTGCCGCCTCCCCTAGAGTCGTAATGTTCGCGTCCGGGCGCCCTCGGACGCCGGGCCGAGCAGTGGAGAGTGGCGACGTTGGCGAGTCGGGCGTCGAATAAAACCGGTCGGGGACAGGCAAGCGGCGACGGGCGGCTGGCCCAGGCCTACTTCATGCTGGCCGGCTTGACCTACGGCCTGATCGTCCTGGGCGCCCTCGTCCGGGCCCACGGCGCCGGCCTCTCCTGCCCGGATTGGCCGCTGTGTTTCGGGGACGTGATCCCGCAGCTCGACTTCAAGGTCGCCTTCGAATTCGGCCACCGGGTCCTGGCGGGCAGCATCGCGATCCTCTTCGCACTACTCGCCGTCGCGACACTGCGTCGACCCGGGCTCGGCCGCGCGCTCCGGCCCGCCCTCGCGATCGCCGCGGGACTCCTCATCCTCCAGATCGTGCTCGGCGGCCTCACGGTCCTGAAGCTCCTCGCCTCCTGGACCGTGACTTCTCATCTGGTGACGGGCAACGCCTTCGCGCTGGCCCTCGTGCTGACCGGGCGGCGGGTGGCCGAGCTCAGCCGGGCGGGCAGCGCGGCTGTCGCGCCCGCGACGACGGGCGCGACAGCACTCGAGCGGGCGATGACGACCGCCGTCGCGCTGCTCGTGGCCTGCCAGATCGTGGTCGGCGGGCTCGTGTCCTCGAATTACGCAGGCCTCGTCTGCCCCGATTGGCCGACCTGCATGGCGGGCGAGTACTTCCCGACGTTCGTCGGCATCCAGGGCCTGCACGTCCTCCACCGGACCCTCGCCTACACCCTGATGGCCGCGCTCCCCCTCGCCGCCCTGCTCGCGCGCCGGCGACCGGAGCTCGCGGGCTGGCTCGGGCTCGCCAGCGGAATCGCGCTGTGTCAGGGGGGCGTCGGGGTCGCGAACGTGCTGCTGCGGCTCCCGGTCGAGATCACGGCGCTCCACTCGGCGCTCGCCGCCGCCCTCGTCTGCACGCTCGGAATCAGCGTGCAGGTCGCCTGGCGCCGGCGCGCGTCCTGACTCCCGTCGTGATCCCGCCGTTGCGCCCGGATGCGTCTGCACCGGCGCGGGTGGCATGCTACATCCTGCTCGCCCGAACCCTCCCCGGGCCCCAGGAGATGCGATGCGACCCAACCAGATCTTCGCGGCGATGAGCCAGGAGAAGTGCGGCCAGATCATGGAAAAGATCTCGCAGCAATCTCCCGAGGCGGTCAAGCAGACCGTCGCGGCGGCCGCCCTCGCATTGAAGTTCCGGCCGCAATTCCTGCTGAAGCAGCCCCTCGCGATGCGGGTGTCGTCGGTGCGGCGGGCGCTCTCCCGCACGGGCGCGAACACCCTCGCCGAGGAGCTGCTCGCGGTCTATTTCCTGAAATGCCGCCTCGACCTGCTGACGGAATGGCTCGACCTGGTCGGCCTCGAGCACGAGGAAGGCATGCTGAAATCCGACGTCGCGCAAAGCCCGGCCGAGGCCGAGCTGCGCGAGAAGGTGGCCCGTTTCCGCGCCGCCGACGGCGACGAGGATCGCGAGCTCCTGCTCGAGGCCTTCGCGGCCCAGACCGCCGTCCACTGGCCCGTGCTCGACGAGCTGATCGAAAAGGCCTGATTCCAGAATCAAGAGAAATCGAGAGCCGGTCGAGAGGGCGGCGCTCGGGCGCGCCCTACGCCTGGCCCTTCGCCGCGGCCATCAGGGCCTGCATCTCGGCCGCGATCGAGTCGGGGATGATGTAGTCCTTGTCGGAGTGGATCGCGCTCCAGTTCGCGGCGACGTCCTCGGCCGACACGTCGGAGCCGACGCCCGCGAAATAACCCTTCGCCATCCCGATGAAGATCCGCGCATAACGTCCGCCCCCGACCGAGTAGATCGAGTGGGTCACATCGCAGCTCTCCGAGCAGAGATAGACGACGAGCGGCGTCACATACTCGGGCTTCAACATGTCCGCGAGCTTGCCGAGCAGCTCCTCCGTCAGTCGCGTGCGCGCGATCGGCGCGATCACGTTCGACTTGATGTTGTTCTTGGCGCCCTCGACCGCGATCACGTTCGAGAGGCCGACCATGCCCATCTTGGCGGCGCCGTAGTTGGTCTGGCCGAAGTTGCCGAAGATGCCGGCGGCGGAAGCCGTGTGGACGAAGCGGCCGTAGTTGCGCTCCTTCATGGCCCGGAACGCGGGCTGGGAGACGAAGAAGGCGCCCTTCAGGTGGACGTCGAGGACGATCTCGAGCTCCTGCTGCGAGAGCTTCGCGAAGGACTTGTCGCGCAGGATGCCGGCGTTGTTCACGACGATGTCGACCTGGCCGAAATTGTCGAGCGCCGTCTTGATGATCGATTCACCGCCCTGCGGCGTCGAGACGGAGTCGTAGTTCGCGACCGCGGTGCCCCCGGCCTTCGCGATCTCGGCCACGACCTGGTCCGCCATGCTCGAGCCGCGGCCCGTCCCGTCGGCCGCGCCGCCGAGGTCATTCACGACGACCTTGCCGCCACGGCGGGCGAACTCGAGAGCGTAGGTTCGTCCGAGGCCGCCGCCCGCACCGGTGATGACGGCTACGCGGTTGTCGAATCGGATGGGGCTCATGTCGGGGTCTCCTTCGGTTCGCGCCCGGAATGGTGAGGCGCGCACGATAGCAGCGGTCGCGGGGCTCGGAAGCACTCGGGCCCGCGACTCCGGGTCGGCGCGCGCGCTGCGCCGATTCGGTGTTACCACTTGGGCCGGCGGCTTCACACGGATCCAGGCCGCCAGGAGGTTCTTCGATGTCCACGTCGTTCTCGAACGCCGGCACACCCGCCCGGGACGGTGTGCCCCAACCGATTCCCGACCTCGACGCCGAGGCCGCGACGCGCCAGCGCTACAGCGACGCGGCCCGCGTCCGCGAGGCGGCGCTCTGCTGCCCGGTCGACTACGACGCCCGCTACCTCGCGGCGATTCCCGCGGAAGTCATCGAGCGCGACTACGGCTGCGGCGATCCGTCGCGCTATGTCCGCGAGGGCGAGACGGTCCTCGACCTGGGCAGCGGCGGCGGCAAGATCGGCTTCATCGCCTCGCAGATCGTCGGTCCCCGCGGCCGGGTGATCGGGATCGACATGAACGAGGAGATGCTCGCCCTGGCGCGCGCTGCTGCGCCGATCGTGGCGGCGCAGATCGGCCATGCGAACGTCGAATTCCGCCGCGGCCGGATCCAGGACCTCGCCCTCGACGTCGACCGGCTCGATCGCTGGCTCGCGGCGAACCCGGTGAAGTGCGTGCAGGATCTCGCACGCCTCGACGAGCAGCGCACACGGCTGTGCCGGGAACAGCCGCTCGTCGCGAGCGAGTCGGTCGACCTCGTGGTCTCGAATTGTGTGCTGAATCTGGTGCGCGAAGAGGACAAGGACGCGCTGATCCGCGAGATCTACCGCGTGCTGAAGCGGGGCGGACGGATCGCGATCTCCGACATCGTGAGCGACGAGCCGGTGCCCGAGGAATTGAAGCGGGATCCGGAGCTCTGGAGCGGCTGCGTCTCGGGGGCGTTCCAGGAGCTCGATCTGCTCGAGCGCTTCGAGGCTGCGGGCTTCCATGGTCTCGAGATCGACAAATGGGAGAGCACGCCCTTCGCCGTCGTCGACGGCATCGAGTTCCGCTCCGTCACGCTCACGGCCTGCAAGGGCAAAGAAGGCCCCTGTCTCGAAGCGGGCCAGGCGATCCTCTACAAGGGCCCGTGGAAGGAGGTCGTCGACGACGACGGCCACCGCTTCCGGCGCGGCGTGCGCACCGCCGTCTGCGCCAAGACCTATCGCATCATGACGAGCGAGCCCTACGCCGAGCAGACGCTGGGCATCGAGCCCGCGATCGCCCTCGCCGAGCAGCCCGTCTTCGACTGTCTGCGCAGCGCCGCGCGCGACCCGCGCGAGACGAAGGGTGGCGAGTATCGTGTCAGCCAACCCGCCAAGGTCGCCTGCTGCTGAGGACGCCGTTCATGACGCGCTGCGCCCGCGAGGCCCCGTGAGGTCGACGACGACGACGCTCGAGCGCGCCCGCTTCGACCGGCATCTGGCCGACACGGGCCAGGGGCCGCTGCTGCGCGAGCGGGTCACGACGCTGCAGGTCAACATCGGCCTGCGCTGCAACCTCGCCTGCCACCACTGCCACGTCGAGTCGGGACCGAAGCGCAGCGAGCGCCTCACTGCGCAGGGCCTCGCGCGCATCCTCGAGCTGCTCGCGCGCAGTCCCGAGGTCGAAATCCTCGACATCACCGGCGGCGCCCCCGAGCTCCACGAGGGCTTCCGCGATCTCGTCCGCGGGGCCCGCGCCCTCGGCCGGCGTGTGATCGACCGCTGCAATCTCACGGTGCTCGAGGAGCCCGGCCAGGAGGACACGGCGGCCTTCCTCGCCGAGCAGCAGGTCGAGGTGGTGGCGAGCCTCCCCTGTCATGGCAAGCAGAATGTCGATCTCCAACGCGGCCGCGGCGTCTTCGAGGGCAGTATTCGCGCGCTCCAGGCGCTCAATGCGTTGGGCTTTGGACAGGGAGAGGGACAACGAGAGGGACAGGGAGAGGGCCGGGGCGATTCGGGACTACGCCTCGATCTCGTCTACAACCCGGTGGGCGCGTTCCTGCCGCCCGATCAGGCAGAGCTCGAAGGGGAGTACCGAGAGCGACTCCGCGACGATTTCGGGATCGTCTTCGATCGACTCCTCACGATCACGAACATGCCCATCAAGCGCTTCGCCCACCAGCTCGAACGCGATGGCGAGCTCGAGGCCTACATGGCGCTCCTCGTGAACCATTTCGACGGGGCGAATCTGACGGGCGTGATGTGTCGCAGCCAGATCAGCGTCGGCCACGACGGCAGCCTCTACGACTGCGATTTCAATCTGGCGCTGGATCTGCTGCCACCGGGCCCGCGGCGCACGATCTTCGACATCGAAGACCTCGGTCGCCTCGCAGGCGCTCCGATCGCCACCGCTGCCCATTGTTTCGGCTGCACCGCCGGCGCGGGCTCGAGCTGCGGGGGCGCACTGCGCTGAGGTCGGAGCTGCGCGGCGGCCGTCGTCGCGCAAAGAGCGTTCAGGCCAGGATGTCGAGCAGCGAGCCTCGCAGCTCGAGGTCGACATCGAGGACGCGGGCGGAGGCCTTGAACTGGGTCTTCGCGACGATCTGATCGACGATCTCGCGTTCGAGACTGACGGGCTCCGGTGCGGGCGCCGTCGCGACCATCGCCTGCGACCCACCGGCGGCGAGCGACGTCTGGACTGCCCGCTGCGGACGGAATCCCTCTGTCAGCAGGTTGGCCACGTTGTGGGCCGACACGGCGAAGCGCGTCTG
>JANNQH010000310.1:0-1799 GCA_031400655.1 Deltaproteobacteria bacterium
GACCCTCTCAGGTGAGCAGCCCGGCCATTGATTCGCGCCCCAGCTGGCTATTCCGCGTCATCCCCGCGACCGTCGCCACCGTCACGCCCGCGATCAGATCTCCCCGGGCGTCCTCGCGCCCGTAATGACGGAGCGTGTCGAGCGCGGGGATGACGCGGAATAGCCAGCTGGGGCGCGAATCAATGGCCGGGCTGCTCACCTGAGAGGGTCTCCGGGAATGGGCATTCGGGGGGCGAGGGGTCTGCGAGTAAGAACGCTCGAACGGTACCTTGCCCTCGCCGCATCCGACATGCTCCGGCATGCGTGGGGGGATCGAATGGGAGGCTCGAGCTCGCAGGGCAACCGACCGGCTTCTGCACGCCGCGTGCTGGGCGCGTCCCTCGTCGGCACGGCCGTCGAGTTCTACGACTTCTACATCTATGCGACGGCGGCAGCCCTCGTCTTCGGCCCGCTCTTCTTTCCGGCCGACGAGCCGGGTCTCCAGCTGCTGCTCAGCTATGCGAGCTTCTCGGTCGCATTCTTCGCGCGACCGTTCGGTGCGGTGGCTTTCGGACATTTCGGCGACCGGGTCGGGCGCAAATCGACGCTGGTGGCCTCGCTCCTGATCATGGGTCTCTCGACTTCCTGATCGCCTTCCTACCTACCTATTCGACGGTCGGATGGGTAGCGCCTGCGCTGCTCTGTCTGCTGCGCTTCGGGCAGGGCTTCGGACTCGGCGGCGAATGGGGCGGGGCGGCGCTGCTCGCCGTCGAGAATGCGCCGCCGGGCTGGCGCGCTCGTTATGGGATCTTTCCGCAGCTCGGTGCCCCGGTCGGCTTCCTGGCATCGAATGGGCTGTTTTTGCTGCTCGGGCTTTTTTTGACACCGGAACAGTTCCAGGCCTGGGGTTGGCGGCTGCCCTTCCTGGCGAGCGCGCTGCTCGTCGGGGTAGGGCTCTGGGTCCGATTGCGACTCACGGAGACGCCGGCCTTTTCAGCCGCACTGGCCGAGGCGGCGCCGCCGCGAATCCCGCTGGCTGAGCTCCTGCGCCATCACGGTCGCGCGCTCTTCGGCGGGATCCTCGCAGCGGTCGCGTGCTTCGCGATCTTCTATCTGACGACGGCCTTCGCGCTCGGCTACGGCACTACGAAGCTCGGCATGGCCCGCGACACGTTTCTCGTCCTGCAGCTCTTCGCCATCCTGTTCCTGGCGGGCGGCATTCTCGTGTCGGGCTCGCTATCGGACCGCTATGGCGCCCGCGCCGTCCTGATGGCGGGCTGCGCGCTGACCATCGTGATCGCACTCTCGATCGTGCCGCTGCTCGGAAGTGGCGAGCCTGTTCGCGTCGCGCTCTTTCTCGCCGCCGCGCTCTTCGCGATGGGGCTCGTCTACGGCCCGCTCGGAGGCTGGCTCCCCGGCCTGTTTCCGCCCCTCGTGCGTTATTCGGGGGCTTCTGTCGCGTTCAATGTCGCGGGCATTCTCGGCGGCGGCCTGGCGCCGCTGATCGCACAACGGCTCTCGGACGAGCTCGGGCTCCAGGCCGTCGGCTGGTATCTCGCGGGCTGCGCGCTGTTGAGTCTCGTCGGACTAACGTGTCTGCGCGAACGCGCGTGACGCGCATGACACACGCCTCGCCGGATGCGGCCCCGTCGCGAAGCTGAAGCGTCCGCTCAGTGCAACAGCGCAGCCATCTCGCCCGGGTCGAACCCACGGACCTGCGTGCCATCGATCTCGACCAGGGGAATCGCGGTGCCGCCTGTCTTTTCCCGCAGCTCGTCGGCGTATTCTTCGTCGGCCTCGATGTCCTTGTTGACGTAGTC
>JANNQH010000311.1:0-3995 GCA_031400655.1 Deltaproteobacteria bacterium
GGCGATTCTCGACCACGGCTGCACCGTCGTGCCCAGCATGCTCTGGAGCGAGCGCTTCCTCGGGATCGCCGAGCCCTGGGACCATGATAAGTCGCCGCTCCCGATCAACGAGGGCTTTCCCGAGACACCGGCCGAGGCCCGCGCCCGGATCCGGGGCGTGCGCGAGGACTTCGAATACACCTGCCGCGCGATGCCCGAGGCGGCGCGCGCCGGGGTGCGCATGGTCGTCGGCGACGACTTCGGTACGCCCATCATGCCCCACGGCGACTACATCCCCGAGCTCGAGCTCTATGTGAAGAAGCTCGGCATCTCGCCGCTCGAGGTGCTGCGCTGGGCGACGAAGAACGGCGCCGAGGCGATGGGCATGGGGGACCGCACGGGCACGATCGCGGTCGGCAAGCTCGCGGATCTCCTCGTCGTCGACGGGGATCCCCTGGCCGACGTCTCGTGCCTCGCGAATCGCGACAATCTGCGCGTGGTCCTGCTCGGCGGGCGTGTCATGAAGGACACATTCTGAAACCGCGTTCCAGTTCATGCGGCCCCAGGTCGCACGATATGATAGAAGGAGAATCCATGGTTCATTACAACCCGCTGATGCCCGAGATCCTCGAGGATCCCTACCCGATCTACAAGCAGCTCCGCGCCGAGGCCCCCGCCTACTATGTCGAGGAGTTCGACTGCTGGGCGCTCTCGCGATTCGACGATATCTGGGAGCAGAGCGGGGACAGCGATTCGTACTCGGCGGCGATGCGCGGAACGACGCCGTGCCACCTGATCACGAAGCAGCAGACGGTCTTCCCGAGCGTCAACATGATGGACCCGCCGGAGCACGTGCAGAACCGCGCGCTCATCTCCGGCGCTTTCAAGCCCAGGCGGGTCGCCTCCCTTGCGCCGATCGTCGAGGAGATCGTGCGCAAGCACGCGAAGAACCTCGAGTCGGGCGTACGGGTCGATCTCGTGAAGGACTACATCGCCAAGATCGCGATGGAATCGGCCTGCGTGCTGCTCGGCCTCCCGATCGAGGACGCGGACCACGTCTACAGCTACGTGACACGCTATTTCGACCGGACGCCCGGCAAGGCAGGCTTGACCGAGGACGGACTCAAGGCGGCTGCCGAGCTGAATGACTACCTCGGCGCCCTGATCCGGCACCGCAGGTCACACCCGACCCGGGACGACGTGCTCCTGAACGCCTACCTGAATGCGCGCTTCGACGGCAAGGGGCTACCCGACGACAACATCGCATCGCAGATGGCGACCCTCGTCATCGGCAGCACCGACACGATGCCGAAGATTTTCGCGGCCTTCGTCCACGAGCTCTTCCGCGCGCCGGAGCAGCGCCGGGAGCTGGTCGAGAATCCTGCGCTGATCCCGAACGCCTTCCGCGAGGGCCTTCGCTACGGCATGCCGACCCAGTTCCTGGGCCGCACCGTCGTCAAGCCCGTGCAGCTCCACGGCCACACGTTCAAGCCGGGCCAGGCCGTGATCTTCCTCTTCCCCTCCGCCAATCGCGACGAGCGGGAGTTCGTCGATCCCGACCGCTTCGATATCCACCGGGAGTCGAAGCGCATCCTGACGTTCGGCCACGGCAATCACTCGTGCCTCGGGATCCACATCGCGGCGCTCGAAGGCGAGATCGCGACGCGTCATCTGCTGGCGCGCATGCCCGAGTATCAGATCGTCGAGCGCGACATCGAGCGCCTGAAGAGTGAGTTCGTGGCGGGGATCGTCGGGCTGCCGGCGCTCGCGGGATGAACGACGGCGCGGATGCTCGCGCGGCCATGGGTCTCGGGTCTTCGGAGAGTCTCGCACTCCTCGAGGCGCTCGAGGCCCTCGCCGCGCGGGAGGGGAAGATCACGGAAGCGATCTATCCGCTCTTTTTCGACCGGCGTCCGGATGCGCGTCCCCTCTTCGGCGTCCATGCGCTCGCCGAACGAGAAGAGATGATCCGCGAGACGCTGCGGTCGCTGCTCGCCCTCGCCGAGGGCGAGAGCTGGCTCGCGGGAAATCTCGAGGCCCTCGGCCGCAGCCATTTCGAGTACGGCGTCACGGGGGACATGTACGGAGACTTCGTCGACGCCTTCGTCGAGGTCGCGGCGCCGGGACTCGACGACGCCCGTCGCGAGGTCCTCCGCCGCGGGCTTTCGCGGATTGCGGATTCGATGCGCCGAGCGGGCGACGCGGCCGCCCGCGAGCGCGACCTACGATCCGAATCGACGGCGTCGTGGCCCGCGCCCGAGAGCCCACCCTCCTTCGCTCGCGGCTGATCGGCGGCGCAGCAGTCGGCGCTATCGTGCGCGGCAGGAGGTCCGCGCCCATGCCGCGTCCGGTCCGCTTCGGCGTCACCCTGCCCCAGATCAAACGCTCGTGGCCCGAGGCCGCCGCCGCGGCGCGCGAGTTCGACGCCCTCGGTTACGACTCGCTCTGGGTCTGTGATCACCTCTACGGAATTCCGGCCCCGAATTTCCCGATCCTCGAAGCCTGGACGGAGCTCGCCGCTGTCGCCGCGATCACACAGCAGGCGAAGCTCGGCACCCTCGTCACCCCGCCCTTCTTCCGCAATCCCGCCGTGCTCGCCAAACAGATTGCCACGATCGATCAGATCGCGCCGGGCCGGACCATCGCTGGCCTCGGCGCCGGCTGGTTCCCGCCGGAGTTCGAGCAGACGGGCTGCGCGTTTCCGTCGACGCGTGAGCGGCTGCGTGCGCTCGAGGAGATGGTCGAGATCCTGAAGCGGCTCTGGACGGATGATCGCGCGAGCTTCGAAGGCCGTTATTTCCAGGTCAAGGAAGCGGTCTGTGAGCCCAAACCCAGCCGACCGCCCGAGATCCTGATCGGGGGCGGCGGCGAGCAGGTCTTGATGGGCATCGCCGCCCGCCATGCGGACACCTGGAACAACATGGCGGTCTTCCAGGCCGCGCTGCCGCGGAAGATCGAGGCGCTGCGCCGTCGCTGTGACGAGGTCGGACGCGATTTCGCTTCGCTCGAAATCTCCCAGCAATGCGTCATCGTGATCGGCGAGAACGATGCGAAGGCCCGCGCGGCGCTGGCGAAGGCGCGCCAGATCTACGGCGGCCATATGGGCGAGGCCCTCGAGGCCCACGGCATCTGGGGCACGCCCGAGCGGGTGATCGAAGGCATCGAGCGCCACCGGGCGCTGGGCGTCTCGCTCTTCGTGATCGAGTTCTTCGGCCGCGACACGCGAGAGCCGGCTCGGCTCTTCAAAGAGACCGTGATGCCGGCCTTCTCGGCCTAGCATTCCACTGGCGACCCACGCCGAGCGACCGGTCGAACGCCTCCTGCGCCTAGAGCAGCGCGATCGGGTTCACCGGCGAGCCCGTGCCCCCCTCGATGCGCAGCGCCGCGATCGTGAGCTGGAAATCCCATTGCGAGAGCTCGGCGCAGGCCTTCATCAGGTCGCCGAGCGCCAGATTATCGAGCAGGTGGACGCCCATCGCGACGAGGGTGACCTGGTGAATCGGCATGACCCAGCCGCCCTCGCCCGAGAACGGCACGACGTCGGAGATGCAATCGCTGCCGAGCACCGCGATGCCCCGTTCGTGGAGCCAGGGAAGACATTCGGCGTGGAGTCCGGCGAGTCCCGCCTCGAGGGGATGCCAGCGGCCGACCGCTTCGCGCCGCGAATCGCGGCCCGTCGCGACGAGCAGGATATCGCCTTCGCGGACCCGCACGCCCTGCTTCGCTTCGGCTGCCTCGAGCTGATCGGGCGTGATCGCGTATCCCGGCTCGAGCCAGGGAAGACCTAACGTCCTCGGCATGTCGAGCAGGATGCCGCGAGAGATGATCCCGTTGCGGGCACACATCACGCTGTTGCGCTTGGCGCCCGTACTCTTCACGTCGGTTCCTGGATAGCCGTTGTACATCAGGCCACCGACGTGGACGTGGCAGAGGGCGTCGAGATGGGAGGTCGCCATGCCGTGGAAGGCGATGCCCACGAAATCGGAGGTCGTCTCGAGCCCGAAGCCCGGCACGAC
>JANNQH010000312.1:0-11525 GCA_031400655.1 Deltaproteobacteria bacterium
CCGGCATGTCGCCGCTCCCGCCCTACCAGACGATCTTCGGAACCACCGTCGGCAGCGAGGAGACGTCGATCCCGCGCGCCCACGCCTGGCTGATGCACTGGGAGCCGGTGATCAGCCAACGCGCGTAACGACCCGCCGGCCGTCCCGAGAGTCCTATTTCCCGCCGCGCCGCGCGAGCTCGACCGCCTCCGAAAGCTTGAGCCTCGTCACCTTCGGCGGCGGCGCCTTCGTATCCCGCTCGCCGACCCAGCGAAAGGTCATGAAGCCCCGGCGATGGCCCGCGGTCTCGAGATAGTTCGGGTGGTCGGTGCGCGCGTGGGCGATCACGAAGCGGACCTTGCCATCGGCGTCGACCGTGACGTCGTCGTGGGTGCGCGAGGTCTTGCGCTTCATGTAGTCGACGGACTCGTGCCACGGATTCTCGATCGCGAAGTTCCAGTAGCGCACGTCGAGGCGCTCGACCTCGACGACGAGCGCCTCGTCCTTTTCGATCTCGTAGGTGCCGATCAAGTAGAGGTTGTCGATGCTGCTGATGTCGGCGCCAAAATCGTCGCTGTTGAGGCGCACGAACCCGTTCACCGAGTCCCCGAGCCCGGGCTTGACATAGCGATGCAGACGGCCGAGGCCGTTCACGGCGTGGAGCGTCGCCTGGATGCCGTGTGCGACCTCGGCATCGGTCGACGGCGGGAGCGAATCGAAGGGCTTCCGGCCGACGACCTCGATCTGATAGGTCGCGAGCTTCTCGCTGGCGCGGTCGCCGACGTACTGGCGGACGAGCACCGAGCCCTCGCCCGGCTCCGTCTTGATCCAGACGCCGGTTGCCGCGGGCTTCTTTGGCGTGAGCCAGAGCGTGAAGTTGCCGTCCTTGTCCGGCTCGAGGGAGCGCTCGTTCACATAGCCGAGGGCGCGGCTGCGTCCGTTCTCTCCACGAAGAAGCACCGTGAAGGAGAGATGATCGAGGGTTCCGCGGTTGCCGGTGATGCGGTAGTCGTAGGCACCGTTCCAGGCGAAGTTGTCGTACTCGGCGTTGGGATTGTCGCCGCCGAGCTTGCGGCGCGGCGTGTCCATGCGCGCGAAATGCGGGGCCTGGGGATAGCCGTCGCCGGAGACGTCCTGGGACATCGCGACGGTGCGGAGCAGGAAGCGCATGCCCTCGGAGGCTTCGCGCTCGCTCGTCGCGTCGCTGAGGATCATGTTCCGCATCTGGCCGAGGGTGGCCATCAATTCGTCGAAGGCCTTCACGCTCTCGAGCTTCTCGAATCGCCCGGCCGGGGCGGGCTTCACCTGCGCAGACGGCGCGCCCGTCATCCCAAGCGACAGCACGATCACAGCGAACACACGGACCCCATGGACGGACGCGACCCAATTCGTCCCCAACCCGAAGCTTCGACGCATGACCCCCAACCTCCGAGCGGATTGCTCCGCGCCGATGCTACGCGAGCGGGCCCCCATTGCCAGCGCGCCTTCGCAGCGCGAAGCTCGCCTGTGAGCCGCGACCGAGGACCTCGATGCCCCCCCACTCTGAAGATCCGATCCGCGCAAGCCTCGAGCCGTGGATCGGCAAGCCTTTGAGCAGCGCCGGACCGGCCATCGCGCCGGATCCCGTCAACCTGCCGATGATTCGCCATTGGGTCGACGCCCTCGACGATCACAATCCGATCTACCTCGACGAAGCGAAGGCCCGCGCCAGCCGGTTCGGCGGTCTCGTCGCGCCGCCCGCGATGCTCCAGACCTGGACGATGGGACGGCCCAGGCTCGAGGGCATCGCCGAACGCGGCGGCTCGTCGAGCGACATGGATCCCGACAGTCCCATCGTCACTCTCGCCAAGGCGGGTCTGCCCGGCACGCTCGCGACCAACTCCGAGCTCGAGTTCATCCGTTATTTGCGTGTCGGCGATCAGCTCCACGCGACCTCTTCGCTCGAAGCGATCTCCGAGCGCAAGACGACGGGCCTCGGCTCGGGCTATTTCGTGACCTGGATGACGAGCTATTTCGCGGGCCGCGACGAGCTCGTCGGCCGCCAGCGATTTCGCATCTTCAAGTTCGCGCCGGGCGCGCCGGCGTCCTCGTCTATTCCCTCGTCTATTCCCTCGACCACCCCTTCGACCCCCGCCGCGACCGTTCCGCCCGTCGAGTCGAAGGGCAGAGAGCTGCCCTCGTTGAACCTGGCGATCAGCGCGACCCGAATCGTCGCCGGTGCAATTGCGTCACGGGATTTCATGCCGGTCCACCACGACCGCGACTACGCCCGCAAGCAGGGCGCGCCCGACATCTTCATGAACATCCTGACGACGAACGGCTACGTCGCGCGCTTCGTGACCGATTGGGCGGGCAGCGAGGCGCGGCTCAGCAGCATCAAGATCCGCCTCGGTGGACCTTCGACTCCCGGCACGACGCTCCGCTTCAGCGGTCACGTGAGCTCGGAATCGACGACCGGGGACGAGCGCGTGCTCGAGGTCGCCCTGCGCGCGGTGAACGAGCTCGGGATGCATGCGAGCGGAACTGTCGAGCTCACGTTGCCCCTGACCTAGCAGCAAAAGAAACGCCGGGGCGTCTGCGCGATCGCTCACGCCCCGGGCACGGAGAACGCGATGGCGGGAAGAATCGAAGGCAAGGTGGCGGTCGTGACGGGCGCCGGATCGGGGATCGGGCGCGCGATCGCGAAGCGGTTCGTGGCAGAAGGGGCGAGCCTGATCGCGAACGACATCGTCGCCGAGGGCCTCGACTCTCTCGCCAAAGAGCTCGCCAAAGAGCTCGGCGATTCCGGCGGACGCGTCGTGATGTTCCCCGGCGACATGAGCCAATCTGCGACCGCCAGCGCGATGGCGGACCGGGCCGTCAAGCAATTCGGCCGGATCGACGTCTGGGTGAACACCGCCGGCGGCTCCTACCCGATCGCCTTCACCGACATCGACGAGAAGGCCTACCGCGCCGAATTCGCGAAGAATCTCGACACCGCCTGGTTCGGCTGTCAGGCCGCGATCCGCGTGATGGAGAAGCAGCGGGCGGGCTCGATCATCAACTTCGCTTCGGGCGCGGCGATCCTGGCTTCCCAGGGACTGCACGCCTACTCCGCCGCCAAGGCGGCGATCCTCTCGCTGACCCGGAACCTCGCCCTCGAGTACGGGCCGATCGGAATCCGTGTCAACGCGATTGCCCCGGGCGCAATCCGGACCCCCGTCTTCGAGGCCTATCTCGCGTCGCTGCCCGACAAGGGCAAGAGCCAGGGAGATCACATCCCGATGAAGCGCCTGGGCCGGCCCGAAGAGCTCGCGGCAGCCGTCCTGTTCCTCGCCTCCGACGACGCGAGCTACGTGACCGGCGTGACGCTCCCTGTCGACGGGGCAATCACGGCGGTGCTGACGCCGCCCAAGGGTCTATAGCGCCGAGGGCCTCGAGAGAAAGGAGCTCGTCCATGCAGGGTTGGGTCGTCCGAGACAAGGGTCTCCCGAGAGACGTTTTTCACTGGGAGTCGTTTCCCGAGCCAACCCACGAGGCGATGAGTCGACTCGCGATGGACATCGAAGGACTGCGCGAACGGCGTGGCGACGAGCCGGCGTGCGCGAATTATGCGTTCGTGCGCGTGCTCGCCGCGGCGCTCGCGACCCCGGACCACACGATGGCCACGGGCGCCTACCCCGTCCCGATTCCCCGCCCGTACATCTCGGGGCAAGAAGCGGTCGGCATCGTCGAGGACTGCTCTCCCGCCCTCGCTCACCTGATGGGCAAACGCGTAATGGGCTTCACGCCGCAGCCCTTCGGCAGCTTCGCCGCGCTTACAGTCATGGCGCTGCCGACGATCTGGGAAGTGCCCGACTCGATGAGCGACGAAGACGCCGCCGGCTTCGTGATTCCAGCGCACACCGCCTATCACGCCGTGCATCGCCGGGGGAAGGTGCAGGCGGGCGAGACGGTGCTCGTGCTCGGCGCGGCGGGCGGCGTGCCCTCGTCGGCAGTCCAGCTCTGTGCGGCGGCGGGCTGTCGCGTGATTGCGGTGGCGGGAGGATCCGAGAAGGTCGACTTCTGCCGCAAGCTCGGGGCGGAGATCGCGATCGATCACACGCGCGAGGATTTCGTCGACGCGGTGAAGCGGGTGGTGGGAGATCACGGGATCGACGTGATCGTCGACTTCGTCCAGGGCGAGACCGGCCGCCGGGCACGGCCCCTGCTCACGGTCGAAGGCCGTCATCTTCTCTGCGGCCACGCGGGCGGTCTCATCCCGATTCACCCGGCCGAATTCTACGTCCAGAACTGGACCCTCGTCGGCGTCTGCATGGGATCGGGCTATGGGCCCAAGCTGATGGAGATCGAGCAGAAGGCCCACGACGATCTGATGGCCCTCGTTCGCACGGGACGCTACCGCGCCACCACGAGCCGGGTCATCTCGTTCGCCGAGATCCCCGCCGCCCTCGAGGACCTCGCGAACCGCAACACCTTCGGCCGCGTCGTCGCCAAACCCTGATCCTCGGGTCGCGAGCGGGTCGCCACACAAGTCGCGAACGGCGCGGCAGATGGGACGCGAATGGCTCGCCCTTGTCTCGAGCGGCTCGGCCCATCGGAGCGATTCGTCTTCGGCTTTCTCCTGGGTCGTGGCGGCCTCAGGCTCCGCTTTACTTCGCATCCCATCTGCCGCGCCGTCCGCTCGTGCCGTGCCGAAACGACGCGCACCCCGAGTTGACTCGAGACGACCGAGGTCGAGTCATGGTCAATGCGACCGAGTCCGACCTCGCTTCGAACCCTCGATCTAGAGGTCGATCAGCACGAATGCGAGCGATCGACGCGGTGCACGGGATGCGAAGTAGAGCGCAGCCGGCGGTCGCCTCGGCGAAGACGTCCGCCGAAGCCCAATCGATTCGTCGTGTCGAATCGACCGAGACAAGGGCGAGCCATTCGCGTCCCGTGTGCCGTGGCGGTCGCGACTTGTGAGACCGCTACGAGGAATCCCGCTCCGCAAAGACTGCGGTCGCGACGCGGAAGCCGGCGACCGCCGCCGGTGTCCCCGCGTAGATGCCGAGCTGCATGATCGCCTCGCAGATCTGGAGGCGCGTGAGGCCGTTGTCGAGCGCCATGCCCACATGGGTCCGGAACTCCTCCATGCGGCCCAGCGCTCCGATCACCGAGAGCGACATCAGGCTCCGCTGTGCCGGCGTGAGGCCCGGCCGCTGCCAGACGGCGCCGGCGGAGCGGGCGATCAGCGCGTGCATGTCGTCGCGGATCTCCGCGGGGATCGCGAGCGACGCCAGGATGTCTTGACGCGGGACGGAGTCGGCCATCTTCTCTCCTCTTTCGCGCGAGCTCAGCGCCGGGTCTGGCTCGGGTCGGGCAGCTCGTCGGCGATCTCGCGCAGGCGATTCTTGGCGACCTTCTCGAGGGTCGCGGTCGGGAACTCGTCGCGGAAGTAGACGGCGCGCGGGACCTTGAAATCCGCCAGCTTCGCCTTGCACTTCTCGAGGATCGCCGCGGCATGGTCGGACTCGCTGCGCTTCTCGCCGGGCGCGCGGATCACGAACGCGACCGGCACCTGATCGAGCATCTCGTGTTTGCGACCGACGACCGCGATATCGGCGATGCCACCGACCTCGCGACAGCAATCCTCGACCTCTCGCGCCGACACATTCTCGCCGCCGACCTTCAGCGCATCTTTGTCGCGCTCCTTGTAGAAGAAGTTCCCCTCGGCCCCGAGCGCCACCCGGTCGCCGGTCTTGAACCAGCCGTCCTCGGTAAAGGATTTCTTCATTGCCTCGGGATTGTCGAAGTATTCGAGGAAGAGCTGGATGCCGCGGCGGCCGCGGATCCAGAGCTCGCCCGTCTCGCCGTCGCGACACGGCCGGCCCGTATCGGGATCGACGATCGCGAACTCGTAGCCGGGGGTGGGTTTGCCCATCGAGCCGGTCGGATAGGTCTGGAGCCAGTCGTTGCGCGTCGCGTGGATCACGGTCTCGGTCATGCCCCAGGCGGCCATCACGCGCAGGCCTAACATTTTCTCGAGATCCGGCATGATGAGACCAAAAATGCCGACCTTGAGCTTGTGCTTCGGCATGGGCTGGCCGCCGATCGCCTTGAAGACGAAGGGGATCAGCGAGATGTGGGTCACGCCGTACTTCATCACGACGTCCCAGAAGCGGCTCGCTGAGAACTTCGGCTGGAGCACGACCGTCCCGCCGGCGCCCAACGTCGTCCAGAAAGACCAGCTCTGCGCGTTCACGTGGAAGAACGGCAGATAGATCAGGTAGGTGTCGTTCCCATTCATGTCGATGTTGGCCGGGCCCATGCGACTCGCCCAGAGCGCGTTCGCGTGGGTGTGGACGACGGCCTTCGGGCGCGAGGTCGTGCCAGAGGTGAACATGATGCCGGCGGGCGCCATCGGATCGGCGGCGCGCACGGGCAGCAACGCGCCGTCGCCGCGCAGGGCGGCGAAAGCCTCGAGACCGTGAGCGAGCTCGTCCTTCGTCGCGGGCTCCCCCGAGTTGTCTTCGGTCACGACGATGAAGCGGAGCTGCTTCGCGCTCTCCTTCACGAGCTTCGCGAATTGCGGCTGCGTGACGGCGCCGACGCAATGCGTGTGCTCCGCGAAGTATTCGATCTCCGCGCCGGCGCTGCGGGTGTTGGTCGTGACCCCGACCGCCCCGAGCCGCGCGCAGGCATACCAGCTGAGCACCGCCTCGGGACAGTTCTCGGCGTGGATCAGGATCTTGTCGCCCTTCACCACGCCCCGCGCCGCGAGACCCGCGGCGAGGCTCGCGACCTCGCGCTCGAAATCGGCATAGCTGAAGCGGCGCCCCGCGCCGCTCTTCGGCTCCCAGATCAAGAACGGATGGTCGGGCTTGTTTTTCGCCCAATGGGAGACCAGCCAGGGGATGTCCTGGCCGGCGAACTGGAAGGCGTCGACATACGTCGAATCCAACATGGGGGGTGTATTCCTTTTCGTTCCGGGTCGAAAGCGACCGGATGTTGCCGAACCGACGGACCGCGGTCGACTGCCTTTCGCCGGCCCCGACCGACCGACCGGCCCGGGGCGGGGCTCAAGTCTCGGAGACGTAGCTCTGGTGCAGCTGAACCGGATCGGATTTCGGCCGCCGGATCCGGATGTTCAGGACCTCGACGAAGAGCGAGAACGCCATCGCGAAGTAGATGTAGCCCTTCGAGACGTGCTGACCGAATCCGTCCGCGATCAGCATCACGCCGATCATGAGCAGGAAGGAGAGCGCCAGCATCTTCATCGTCGGATGGCGCTCGATGAAATCGCTGATCGTGCCCGCGAAGACGAGCATCACGCCCACGGCGACCACGACCGCCGCGATCATGATCTCGATGTGGCGCGCCATGCCGACCGCCGTGATGACCGAGTCGAGCGAGAAGACGATGTCGAGCATCACGATCTGGACGAGAATCGCGCCGAAGCCCGCCGTCTTCCTGGCCGTGACCCCCTCCGCATGACCCGTCCCCTCGAGCTTGTCGTGGATCTCCCAGGTCGCCTTGGCGACGAGGAAGAGACCTCCGATGAGCAGGATCAGGTCCCGGCCCGCGAAAGAGTGCCCCATCAGGTGAAAGAGCGGGCGTGTGAGTCCCATGACCCAGGTGATCGCGAGCAGCAGCGCAATCCGCATGCCCATCGCCAGCAGCAGCCCGATCCGGCGCGCGCTCGGCTGATCCGCCGCCGGTAGCTTCGCGACCAGGATCGAAATGAAGACGATGTTGTCGATCCCGAGCACGATCTCGAGGCTCGTGAGCGTGAGGAGTGCGATCAGATTTTCCGTCGTGAAGAGCTCCACCATGCGAGTGCTATTTCTCCTTCGATGAATCGATCGACGCTTCGCCGAGCGGTAAGGCGACGATCGGCCGTTCGTCAGTCTGCAATGGAGCGTCGGCCCTCGTCGGCACCTTCCAGCGCTCCCCCACGGCCAGCACCCGAACGCGCTCGTCCGTGCCCACCCGCCGCTCGATCACCTGCGCGAGCTCTTTCGGCGGCAGGTCGAGGGGCTCATCGGTCAGGTCGAACGTGCCCCAGTGCATCGGCAGCATCACGCGGGCTCGCAGGTCGAGAAAGGCCTGGTAGGCCTGTTCGGGATCCATGTGTAGATAGGCCATGAACCAGCGTGGCTCGTAGGCGCCGATCGGGAGCATCGCGACGTCGATCGGCGCGAAGCGACGCCCGTACTCCTCGAAGCCCGAGAAATAGCCGGTGTCACCGGCAAAGAAATAGCGGTAGTCGCCCGAGTCGACGAGCCAGGCGCACCAGTTCGTCTCGCCCTCGCCCTGTCCGAGACGGCGGCTCCAGTGCTGCGAGGGAAGGCACGTAATCGTGAAGCGGCCGCGGCGAGCGCTCTGCCACCAATCGAGCTCCGTCACGTCCGCGCGGCCCCGGGCACGGAACCAGCCGGCCAGGCCCTTCGGCACGTACCAACCGACGGTCGCGGGAAGCCCCGTCACGCTGTCTTCGTCGAGATGGTCGTAGTGATTGTGGGAGACGACGGCGAAGGCGTCGGCGGGAATCGCTTCGAGGGGCAGGCCGGGGGGGACGGCGCGGGCCGGAATCAGCGCACGTTTCGAAAAATGCGGGTCCGTCAGGAACACGTCGCCCCGGTCATGCACCGCGAAGGTCGCGTGTCCCACCCAGGTGACGGTCGCCGAATGCTCGACGCCCGACAAATAACGCCCATCGTTCTCGAGCCTGGGAAGGACGGCCTCGCGATCCTTGTCGTACGGATTGTCGGCCCATTTCCAGGCCAGCATGTCCAGGAGCGAAGGCGGCGAATAGCGCTGCCAGGGATTGAAGAAGCCCTGTTCATCCCGATGCGGGGCATGCAGTGCAGCGACCTCGTCGCGATTGCCGGACTCCCGGCTCTCCGCTCCCACGCGGGGCACGCCGTCGACGGCAGCGAATCCCATCGGCGTCCCAGCGTCCGCGCTCGACACAGACACCGCCGCTGCGAATACGGCGACGAGTACCCCGGCCCGGGCGAACAGGCGACCTCCGCCCCGCTGGCCCTCGGGCGCACGACCCACAGCACGCTCCGCTGCACGATCCGAGCGCGTCACGCTTCCCCCCCGGTCGACTCGAGCGGCTCGACCGGGTGACCGGCGGCGACCCACGCGTCGAATCCGCCCGCGAGCGGCCGCACCCGATTGATCCCACGCCGCTTCAGCATGAGTGCCACACGGGCACTCGAGGCTTCGTTCGGTCAAGCACAATAGAGAATGATCTCCCGGTCCCGCGGAATCTCGGCGTGCCGCTCGTCGAGCTCGTCGATGCGGATGACCCGGGCACCCGGGACACGCTGCGCCTGGGCCGCGAGGCTGAAGCGATCCCGCAAGTCGTAGACGATGGGCGGCGACTCGCCAGCGAGCATGTCGCCAAGCGTATCGACGTCGATTCGCGCCACGCGCAGAAGATGGAGGAAGCGCTGCCGCTGATAGAATTTCCAGGCGATCCAGACCGCGATCGAAGCCAGGATCACGGTCAGGAGCTGCGCCCCGATGGCCGAGAGAAAATCGAGGAAGGCTTGGATCTGGTCCTTCAACGCGTAGCCCGCGATCAGGAACGCAGCGTTGAATAGCAACGCGCCCACCGCATCGAACGCGAGAAAGCGACCGAGACCCATGCCGCCGGCGCCGGCGAGGGGCGGCGCGACCGTCTGTAGGCCAGGGACGAATTTCGCGAACAACAACGTGCCCGGACCTCGGCGCTCGAAGCTCTCGCGCGTCGTGCGAACACAGGAATCCGGCTCGAGCGAGATCCGGCACAAGAGTCCGAGGACCGCCTGTCCCCGGCGCCGCCCGAGCTCGAACCAGAGCAGATCGGGCGGCAACGACGCGAGGGTGGCCGCGGCGAGCGTGCCGGGCCCAGAGAGCTCGCCCGACGCGATCATGCTCCCGGCGAACAACAACGTCGGCGCCGATGGGATCGGGATGCCGAGCTGGTCGAGCATGACGGCGAGCGCGATGACCCAGGGGCCGTAGCTCGCGAGCAGCAGCTGGAAATCAGGCATCGCGCTTCATGCCTTCGCGGCCGCGGTCGCGGCCGAGCGCAGGCAGGTTGCCAATTCGCCCAACAGGTCGTCGGAGTCCCGTTCGAATTCGAGCGAGAGCGCCTTGTCTGGCCCGAAGCCGATCTCGCGGAGTGCTCGAAAGCAGGCGACCAGGTCAAGCTTGCCCTCGCCCAGCAGGCAGCTCGACGCAAAGAAGCCCGCCTCGGCATGGTCCTTGAGGTGCACACCGTGCACTCGCGCCCCGAGCCGGACAAGCGCGTCGACGGGATCCTCACCCGAGCGGATGCAATGGCCCGTGTCGACACACGCGCCGAAATTCGGCGCGCGCCCCGCGAGCGTCGCCTCGAGGTCGGCGATCTTGTCGTAGCGGGTCCAGGGACCGTGATTGTGGATGCCGACGCGGATCACCGGCCGCTCTCGACACAGGCGATCGATTGCGTCGAGCGCCTCGTCGTCGGGAGAGATCGTGAGCAGCGGAATGCCCGCGCGCTGCGCAAAATCGAACAGCCGCTTCGCCTCCGCGGCATCGGGCACCGAATGAACGCCGCTGGCCGAGATCGAGATCCCACGCGACGACAACGCATGGCGGGCGCGTGCGATCGCCGCGACGTCGTCGTTGACGGGAAAATGCGAGCCGAGCCGGTAGTAGAAGATCTCGAGCTCGGGGATCAGCTCGACCCGTCGAATACCGAGGGAGACGAGCACGTCGAGCATCGGCTCGAGCTCGTAGCGGCGGAGCGAGAAGCTCTGGATGCCGATCGAGACGGACGCGAGCGACGTCGCAGGCGCCGATCCCGCAGCGACAATGGCCGTCGCCCATTCCGGAATCGCGGTCCCCGCCAGGCACACCATCGACCCGGCGAGGAAGGCTCGCCGGGTCGTCCTGCCGCGCGGGTCCGATCGCAGGTCCGATCGCACGTCAGGATCCGGCACCCGCTCAGCCCCGCAACGCGCCCGAAGCCTTCGCCGTATGGGTCGCGATCGCGTCCATCAGGGCCGGCGAGAGGCTGTCGTAGGGGGTGAGGCCGAGCTCGACGAGGCGTTTGCGAACGGCGCTCATGCCGGCCGGGTCGGCCCCGGACTCGATGATCGACGAGACGAAGGCGGCGAACTCGGGCGCGGCCCAGCCCTTGTCGGGCGAGAGCTCGACGTGGATGAAGTCGAGGCCGTGGAAGGGATGCGCCTTGTTCTCGATGCGGCCGAACATGTGGACGCCGCAGCCCTTGCACGCGTAGCGCTGGATCGCAGCCTTGGGATCGACGATCGCGAGCTTCGACTCGTTCGCGACGACCTTGAGCTGATCGCGGGGCACGACCGCGACGAGCGAGAAGAGCGCGCCCTTGGGCTTCCAACACTTTGTGCAGCCACAGGCGTGGTTGTGCGCACACTGCGCCGAGATCTGGACCGAGACCGCATCGCTCTTACAATGACAGACGAGGCGGCCGCCCGAGAATTGTTTGTGGCCGGGCTGGATGCCGGCGTCGACGCTCGGGTGGATCGAAACCGAATGGCTCATGACGAGGACCTCGTGTTCGC
>JANNQH010000313.1:0-5223 GCA_031400655.1 Deltaproteobacteria bacterium
CCGCAAATGCCGGCGAGCGCATCCTCGTCGTCAACTTCGGCAACGGCGCCGACGCGACGAGCTTCCGCACCACGCCCCAGATCGAAAAGCTCGGCGAGCGGCGCGGTGTGAAGTGGAATCTCGCCCGCCGCCGGGTCGTGACCCGCTACGACGACTACATCAACGCCCGGGGTCTGCAGGCGAAGGAATGGGAGGCGGGCACGAATCCCGGCCTCTCGGCCACGATCCTCTTTCGTGAGCGCGACGACGACCTCTCCTTTCTCGGGCAGCAGTGTCGGAAATGCCAGGCGATCCAGTTCCCGGCCCAGCGCGTCTGCGAGACCTGCTTTGCGAAGGACGCCTTCGACAAGCTCCGCCTCTCGGACAAGATCGGCAAAGTCGTCACCTACACGTTCGACTTTTTCTACCCGACGCCCAACCCGCCGACGATCGTCACGATCGTCGACGTCGACGGCGCCCGCATCCATCTGCAGGTCGTCGAGCTCGAGCCCGAAGCGATGAAGATCGGCCAAGAAGTCGAGTTCGTGTTCAGGCGCATCCACGAATCGGGGGGCCGGCCCAACTACTACTGGAAGGGCATCCCGAAGCCGGCCTAGCGCCGACGGATGGCCTACACCTCGGAACCCCTCGAACCCGAACGGCGCGCCGACGAGGGCCGCCAGCCAGCGAGAACCCAGACATGGCGAACAAAGAAGCGCTTCGCGACAAGGTCTCCGTCGTCGGCGTCGGATGCTGTCAGTTCGGCGAGAACTGGGACCAGTCGCCGGCCGACATGATCGTCGACGCCGCCTACGAAGCCTACGCCGACGCGGGGATCGACAATCCCCAGGAGCAGATCGACGCCGTCTTCACGGGCTCGCTCTACACCAGTAAGGGCCCCCACGAGTGCGCCGACGCGCTCAAGCTCTTCAACAAGCCGGTCAGCTTCGCGACCAACTACTGCGCGACGGGAACGGACCTGATCCGCCTGGCGACGCTCTCGATCGCAGCCGGCGTCTACGACACCGTCCTCGTCGTCGGCTACGACAAGCCGAAGGACCGCGGCGTCTCGGGTCCTTCCGTCGTCACCGACCGCGTGCGCGACCTGCCCCAGACGCCCGCCGGCTGGTTCTCGCTCGTCGCCGCGACCTACTTCGAGAAGTACGGGGCCTCTCGCGCCGACCTCGCCAAGATCGCAATCAAGAACCACGCGAACGGCTGCCTCGCGGAGAAGTCATTCCTGAAGCGCAAGATCACCGAGGACGACTACTTCAAGGCGCGCATCATCTCCTGGCCCTTCGGCCTCTACGACTCCGCGGCCCAGACCGACGGCGCCGCCGCCGCGATCCTGACGCGGACCGAGCTCGCGAGCCGTTATTCCAAGCAGCCGATCAAGATCAAGGGCGTCACCGTCCGCGCCGGACCGAACCCGCAGAAGGATCCCAAGAACGACTTCCTGTCCTGGAAGCCCACGGTCTGGGCCCGGGACGACGTCTACCAGATGGCCGGGATCACGAACCCGCGCGCCCAGATCGGGATCGCCCAGGTCCACGACTGCTTCTCGATGACCGAGCTCCTGACCTACGAAGACCTCGGATTCTGCGAGAAGGGCAGCGCCAAGGAGCACATCGCGAGCGGCGACTTCGAGCTCACGGGCTCGCTTCCCGTCAACACCGACGGCGGCCTCAAGACCTTCGGCCACCCGACCGGCGCGACGGGCGTCCGCATGATCTACGAGAACGTGACCCAGCTGCGGGGCAAGGCCGGCGCGCGCCAGGTGAAAGGCGTGGAAGGCAAGCTCGCCGTCTCCCACAACATCGGCGGCCACCCGACGGCCTGCGGCATCGCGGTGCTCGGCCGGGATTAGTTCCGAGAAGGAGCCCTCGATGACGACGACCGCGAATCCCGACTGGGCCAAGATGACGATCCCGGCGACGCTGGCCCGCTCGGCCGCGACCTGGCCGAAGGTCTCGGCCGTCGAAGAAGGCGCCCTCAAGCTCACGTTCTCCGAGCTCGCCACCGCCGTCGAGGAAGCCGCCCGCGCCTTCATGACCGCCGGCATCCAGCGCGGCGACCGCGTCGGCGTCTGGGCCCCGAATAGCGCCCGCTGGATCGTCGCGGCCCTCGGTCTGCAGTCCGCGGGCGCGGTGCTCGTCACGCTCAACACGCGCTTCAAGGCCGCCGAGGCCGCCTACGTGCTCAAGAAGAGCGAAGCCCGCCTACTCTGCACCGTCGGCGATTTCCTCGGCATGAACTACGCCGACGTGATCGCGAGCCAGGACCTGCCCGCTCTCGAAGGCTGCATCCTGCTCGAAGGACAGAGCAAGACCGGAACCTCGTGGGAGAGCTTCCTCGCCCGCGCATCGGCGACGACGCCTGTCGCCGCGAAAGCCCGCGCCGCCGAAGTGACCCCCGACGACCTCTCGGACTTCCTGTTCACCTCGGGCACGACCGGCAGTCCGAAAGCCGTGATGAGCGCCCACGGCCAGAACCTCAAGGTCTTCGAAGTCTGGGGCCGCACGGTCGGCCTGCGCGCCGGGGACCGCTACCTCATCATCAATCCCTTCTTCCACTCCTTCGGCTACAAGGGCGGTTGGCTCGCCTGCCTGATCCACGGCGCCACGGCGCTCCCCCACGGCGTCTTCGACGTGGCCGACGTCCTAGGCCGCATTCAGCGCGAGAAGATCACGGTGATGCCCGGTCCGCCCGCGATCTACCAGTCGATGCTCGCCTTCGAGGGCCGCGAGAAGTACGACACCTCGTCGCTCCGCCTCGCCGTCACAGGCGCCGCCCCGACCCCCGTCGAGCTCGTCCACCGCATGCGCAAAGAGCTCGGCTTCCAGTCCGTCATCAAGGCCTACGGGCTCACTGAAAGCTGCGGCACCGTCTCGATCTGCCTCCCCGATGACTCGCCTGAAACCATCGCCAACTCCGACGGCGCCGCGATCCCCGACACGGAAGTCAAGCTGATGGACGCCGAGGGCAAGGAAGTCCCGCGCGGCACGCCCGGCGAAGTCTGGGTGCGCGGCTACAACGTCATGCGCGGCTACTTCAACGACGAGCCCGAGACGAAGAAGGCGATCGACGCCGAGGGCTGGCTGCATACGGGCGACATCGCGGTGATGGACGCGCGCGGCTACCTCAAGATCACCGACCGCATCAAGGACATGTACATCATGGGCGGGTTCAACGTGTACCCCGCTGAGGTCGAGAGCCTGTTATTCCAGCACCCGGGCATCGCTGCCGGCGCCGTGATCGGCGTCCCGGACGAGCGCATGGGCGAGGTCGGCATGGCGTTAGTCGTCGCGCGGCCGGGGACGAAGCTCGAGCCCGCCGAGGTAATCGCCTGGAGCCGCGCGAACATGGCGAACTACAAGGTGCCGCGCTTCGTCGAGGTCGTGGAGGAGCTCCCGAAGAACGCCTCGGGCAAGGTCGTCAAGAACGAGCTGCGGGATCGGGTGAAGGGGAAGTTCGGGGGCTGAACGCGCAGATGCGTTCGTTCTCGCCAGCCCGAATAGCGATGGGATCGCCGCATGAGTGTCGCCCAGACGCGCGTCGCACTCTTTGTCTGGTCCGTGGCATTGCGCGTCGCCGCCTGCCTCACGCTCGCCGAGATCTCGGGCATCGACGCACTCGATCTTTCGCTCTACTTCGACGGGCACATCTATCAACTGATCGCGCGCACATTTCCCCATCCCTATCAGGACATCCACTCGCTCTTTGCCCAGTTCCCCAAATCCCCGACCTATCTGACGGCGTGGTTTCCCGCCTATCCCTTCCTCATCTGGACGGTGAATTTAGCGATCCATGACCTGCGGCTCTCGGCACTCGTCGTCTCCTGGGCCGCGGCGGGTCTCGCAGTCGTCGCTTTCTACGAGCTCGCGCGCCGCTCGACGGATCGACCCCTGCCTGCGGCCGTCGCGTTCTCTTTCTTGCCGCCCGAGTGGCTCCTCTGCGGAAGCCTGGCGTTCGTCGAGCCGCTGTTCGTCTGTCTCTTCACGGCGACAATGGCTTTCTTTGTCGCGGGCCGCCGGAATGCGGCGATCGTCGCCGCGGCACTGACCGTCGTCACCCAGAAGTCGGGGATCCTCCTCTTGCCCGTGCTCATGCTGAGCCTCTGGAACGGCTCGCTGAAGAGCACGATCCGCGCGGGCTGGCCCTATCTGGCCGCGTTGGTCCCGGCGGCAGCGCTTCAGACCTACCTCTGGCTCGCCTTCTCCGACCCCACCATCAATTTCGCGACGCACCGGCGTGTCTTTGGCGGGAGCTACCTCACGTTCCCCTTCCTTTCGATCATCTCCGGCTTGAATGAGACCCGAAGCGCGTTGCCCGGACTGTTCTGGACGCGCAAGCTCATGACGCTCGGCTCCGTCGTCTTCTACGCGGGCACCTGGGTGTGGTGCTGGCGAAGACGCACACCGGAGGAAACCCCGCTGCTTGCCTGGCTCGGGGTCGTCACCGTCTTCGTCCTCTCGCTGGCGGGAAGCTGGGGCTACTACGCGTTCCCCCGCCTCTGCGTCGTCGCTGCGCCCCCGGCGCTCCTGCTGCTGGCACGCCGCGCGCGGGGTCCATTCGCGCGCTTCTGGCCCGCGCTGTTGCTGCTGGTCCCTTGGGTGATTCTCTACGATGCACACGCCGCGCTGGGGCACATCGCGTTGTGGAACCGACTCTGGTCGACAGACTACTTCACGCTCGTCGCCGGGCGCGTGCTGCACTGGCGCTGATTCGATACGCAAATGCGAGTCGGGGCGGGGGCTAGAGGTCGTCCATCGGGTAGGGAAATTTCGCGCCGACGCCGCCGTCGACCGAGATCACCTGGCCGGTCACATAGCTTGCCAGGTCCGAGGCCAGGAAGAGCAGGACCGAAGCAATATTCGATGGATAGGCGACGCGTCGCAGCGGCGCGTTCGCTTCGTTCTTCGCCTTGCCCTTTTCGCCCAGGAAGGCGCTGATTCGCGGCGTCCAGACGACCCCAGGAGCGACCGCGTTGACCCGGATGCCTTTCGGCCCGAGCTCCACCGCCGCGCTGCGCACGAGCGACATCAAACCCGCCTTCGCTGCACCATACGCCGGATGTCGCGGTGCCGACGTGATGCCCGACGCGGAGGCGACGAAGATCATCTCACCCCGGCCGTTCGCTTCGAGGAGCGGCGTCGCGGCCTGCATCGCGAGCCAGGCGTGGCGCAGATTCTGATCGAAGTGCCAGTCCCAGAGCTCGTCCGTGAGCTCGCCAATGTCCGCGTA
>JANNQH010000314.1:0-1595 GCA_031400655.1 Deltaproteobacteria bacterium
GTTCCTGGTGCGAAGTCGATTATTGCCACGGCTGCGGGTGCGCGTCGAGGATTCCGAGTTCATCGGCTCGATGGTGCAGTGCGTGATGGTTTTCTACGGACTGGCGGTGGCGTTGATCGCGGTGAGCGTGTCCGAGACCTACTCCGACGTATCGAAGATCGTGTCCCAGGAAGCGACTGCGCTGGCCGCGCTCTACCGTGACGTGAGCGGCTACCCGGAACCGATCCGTCCGCAGCTGCAGAGCGATCTGCGCGAATACACTCGGTACGTGATCGAAGAGGCCTGGCCCTTGCAGCAGCGCGGCCAGATTCCGGGGGACGGTGTGGAGCGCATGAACGTCTTCCAGGCCAAGCTGATCGCATTCGAGCCGGTCAGCGAGGGACAGAAGCTTCTGCATGGAGAAGCGTTGCGCGCCTACAACCACCTGATCGAGGCGCGGCGACTCCGGCTCGATGCGGTGGGCACGAAGCTACCGATGGTGATGTGGGCGGTGATCGTGGCGGGCGCGTTCATCGGTCTCAGCTCCACGTTCTTCTTCCGGGTCGACGATGCGCGCCTGCACGCAATCCTGGTCACGCTGTTGGCCACCTTCCTGGGATTGATCATTTTCATGATCCTCGCTCTCGACCGTCCGTTCCGGGGCGACCTGGGGATCAGCGCACAACCGTATCAACTGATCTACGAACAGTTGATGACGCCCTGATCCCTGGTCGAAAGCTTCGGGGCCTTCTCTACAGCGCAGCACGAAGAGCTTCGACCGAGTCGAGATCGTCGAGTGCCGCCGTCGCTCGCGCACGGAACGCCTGGGTGAAGACGCGGCGCGACTCCGTGTTGTAGGGCGGCACCAGGGTGAGGAAGGAGGCGATCACCGTGTAGGCAGCGTGCAGGCGGTGCGCCATCCACGCGTCATCGAAAGAGAGCTCGACGCCGCCGAGGGCCCTGCGGACATCGACATAGTGTCGGACCAACGCGCGCTCCTGCTGGCGTCGATCGCTGGAGTCCATCCCCATCGTGAGGAAGAAGCTCACGTCTCGCATGGCCGTATAGACACAGAGCATGCCCCAGTCGAGGAAGCCGACCCGGCCGTCGTCGATGAACAGGTTTCCGATGTGCGCGTCGCCGTGGATCAGGGTGTGCGGACCCCGATTCCACAGCGCATCGATCGCGTCCGGTCGATCCGCGAAGAGCCGAGCCACTTCGAGATACGACTCGGACAGCAGATCGGCGTGGTTCTCGATCACGAAACGCAGCGTGCGGACCGTGAAGTCCGTGGCCCGAGCGCGCTTCAGCGACGCCCACGGCGCGATCGCAGCGAGCCGACCTGCATCCTGGAAGCGGACGTGCAGCTCGGCGAGGTCCTCGATCGCCTTGGCGGCGAGCTCACCCGGGATCGCCCACGTGCCGTCGGAAACGCGACAGCCGCGCGCCGTCAGATCCTCCATCACCATGACAAAGTCGCCGTCCGAATCCGCTTCAGAAAAATACACGGTCGGCATCCGCATCGAGATGCGGGGCGCGAGGTCGCGGTAGAACCAGGCCTCGCGTGTGCCCATGCCCGTCGCCCCGATCATCGCGCGGTGCTCCGGGTTCGTCGG
>JANNQH010000315.1:0-6145 GCA_031400655.1 Deltaproteobacteria bacterium
GAAGATTGCGGGATCGCCGAGCCGATCAAATCACCGGAAGCGTCGCTCGGCGTGATGCCGTGGGCCCTCGATCGCGAGGCGGCGAAGCAGCTGATCGCGCTCAGCGAGAAATGGTCCGGACAGGCGCTTCCGGCCTGATCGCTCTTCATTCGTGGCTGAGGGCTCAGCGCACAGAAAGCCGGAACAGATCCCGCAGTCTGACCCGGGCCTCGTCACTCCCGCCAGCTCGTTCGTCGAGATGGGTGAGACGGAGCTCGTGGGGCCCGACCAGCCAGCACGCATCTTCGGGGAGCGACTCGAGCGGCGGACCGCCTGCGAGGTTGAGCGGACAGATGTCCCGGCGCTCCTCGATCTGCTCTTCTTCGTCTTCGAAGAAGATCCGCAGGGGAAGCCCCTGCGAGCGGCAGACGAGGGGCCGCTCGGCGTAGATGCGGCAGGCCCCTTCGACGTCGAGAAACGCGCAGGCCCCGACCGGATTCGGTGTCCCCGTCGCCAGCAGCTCCGGATGGGCCCGTCGGATCCGCTCGGCCTCGATCTGGGTCACCGTGAGCTCGTCGACGCAGCAGGCATGGCAGCCCCGGCGACACTGCAGGCGGTCGGCATGCACGACGGCTAGCGCACGGGTCTCGCGATCGACCTCTTCGTGGAGGGCGACGAGATCGTGCTGGGCCTGATCGGTGCGCTGCTTCCCGGCGATTCCTTCGGTGGTCATCTCTGCGGTCCTCCCGAAGCTCCCCTTCGCCGCAGGGTGCGAGCGCGGTATCGTCAGGTCTGGCCGAGGAGCCCGACATGCCGCTCCAGACAATGCTTCACGAGAGCTCGATCCGGGTCATCGACT
Organism: Deltaproteobacteria bacterium; assembly: GCA_031400655.1. Taxonomy (GTDB): domain Bacteria; phylum Myxococcota_A; class UBA9160; order UBA9160; family UBA4427; genus UBA4427. Next base: position 839 of record JANNQH010000315.1, read on the forward strand.
ACCGCTGCACGGCGGCGCCCGGTGACGTCTCGTTTCCCGAGGTCCATCGACTCGACTCGCTCTCCTACGTTCGCAAAGGCAGCTTCGGTTGTCGCGTTCGTGGCGAGAGCTACGAGCTCGTGGCCGGCTCGGTCATGGTCGGTCATGCGGGCGACGAATTCGTCTGCACCCACGACCACCATCTCTCGGGCGACGAGTGCCTCTCCTTCCAGCTGACACCTGCGCTGATCGAGTTGATCGGCGTCGACGCGAAGTCCCTCCGCGTCGGATGCCTGCCGCCGCTGCCGGAGCTGATGGTGCTCGGCGAGCTGGCCCAGACGGCGGTCGACGGCGGCTGCGATATCGGACTCGACGAGCTGGGGATGACTTTCGCCGCGCGCTTCGCGACGGTCGTCTCCGGGCGGAGTCGGCCCGCGACGCGGACCGGGGCCCGGGATCGCCGGCGCACCATCGAGACCGCGCTCTGGATCGATGCTCATTCCGATCAACCGATCGACCTCGAGCGTTCCGCACAGCAGGCGGGAATCTCTCCGTTCCATTTTTTGCGCGCCTTCAGCCAGGTCCTCGGCGTCACGCCTCACCAATACCTGATCCGCGCCCGCCTGCGCCGGGCCGCGCGTCTCCTGACCGACGAGGATCGCTCGATCACTGACGTCGCCTACGCGTCGGGCTTCGGCGACCTCTCGAACTTCGTGCGGACCTTCCACCGGGCCGCCGGCGTATCCCCCGGGCGCTTCCGCGCAGCGGCGCGCGGGGACCGCAAGATTCTCCAAGACCGGCTCTTCGAGTCCGCATAGCCTCGTCTCTACCCGCCACTCACCATCCAAAATCCGGATCCACAATTCGGAATGGGCGGGATCCAAGGAGGCTTCATGGCATCAGTTCAGCGCGAAATCGAGATCTCTGTCCCCGCCGCTAACGCCTGGGACGCCCTGCGCGACGTCGGCGCTTTGCACACGCGACTCGTCCCCGGCTTCGTCACCGAGACGCAGCTCGAGCCCGGCGCCCGCCTCGTCACGTTCGGCAACGGCCGCGTCGTTCGCGAATGGATCATCGACGTCGACGACAGCCGCCGCCGGGTCGCCTGGTCGGTGCAGGACGAGCCCTTCAAACACCACAACGCATCGGCACAGATCTTCGAGATCGCGCCCAACCGCTGTCGCTTCGTCTGGATCGCCGACGTGCTCCCCGACGAGCTATGCGGCTTCGTGACGGGCATGATCGAGCAGGGCCTCGGTGTCATCCAGTCAACGCTCGAGAAAGATTCGCGCGCAGGTTGATCCGGGGTTATTCGTCTTCGAGGCAGCGCTCGAAGCTCGGGGACGAGGATCTCGAAAATCGGCGTGCTGTCGCGGAACGAGCCGGCGGTTCGGTTGTATCGCGATTTCGGGTATCGACGGACCCTATCAAATCTTCTTCACGAGCTCCGATTGCATCGAACCGCCCCATATCCATGTTGAACGAGACAGATGGCGGTGTAAATTCTGGATCGAGCCCTTGGTGCTTGCCTACGATCGCGGATTTGACACGAGGGAGTTGAATCGAATTCAAGCCCTCCTCGAGAACCATCGAGAAAGAATCCTGGAGATCTGGAATGCGCACTGCAGTCGACGCTGAGCCTCTGATCCAGGAACTCGAGGTGACGGATCGGGAGATCGTGGTCCGCCTGTGCGACGGTCGAGTCATCAGCGTTCCCATCAAATGGTCTTGGCGCCTCGCCGAGGCGACACCCGCAGAGCGTGCCAATTTCTATTTATCCGGAGACGGCGCATATGCTCACTGGCCGGACATCGACGAAGATCTGAGCGCGCAGGGAATGCTCACTGGAACTCCGGCGCCGAGACCCGGATCTTCATCCGAACCCTCTGATCAAGAGGAGCCACGCAAACGTGTGCCGGTGGCCAGGAAGTCTCCGTCAGCTAATCGGCGCCGCAGCGCGGACGGCTGAGGCAAGGGACGGACAGTTGCCCTAACGTCTTATTTCGTGCCCCCTGAATCCACGGCAGCGACCTCATTCGACGCAATGGGTGATCTCTACGATCGCTACCGACCACATTATCCGGAGTCTCTGTTTTCGGACCTGCTGTCGCTCGCGGACATCGGCCCTGGGTCGAGAATCCTCGAAATCGGCAGCGGAACCGGCATTGCAACGATTCCAGTTGCGCGGCGGGGCTTCTCGATCGTGTGCCTCGAACCGGGTGCGCAGCTGGCGACGCTGCTTCGCGGAAAGCTTGCCAAGCTCCCCCGATCCACCGTCCTCGAGACGACCTTCGAAGCCTGGAATGGCGATGCCAGCGCCTTCGACCTCGTCTATTCCGCACAGGCCTTTCACTGGCTCGACCCTGGGGTCCGATGCCACAAGGTGGCGTCCGTTCTGAAGCCGCGTGGCTGGCTCGCGGTCTTTGGCCACTGCATGTCCCTGACGCAGCAGCCGGTTCGGAATGCACTCGACGACACCTACTCCCGGCTTGCACCGACGGTCGACAGTCTCTCAAGAACCGCGTGGTACGCACACGATGGTCCGATTCCGGCTCTCTTTGCTGAATCTGGATTCTTCGAATCCACGCACGTCCTTCGCCATCCGTGGCAGGCAACCCATCAGACGAGTGACTATGTGAATTTCCTGCGAACGACATCCGGCCACCAGATGCTCCCAGAGAGCCAACGCGAGGAGCTCCTCGACGAGGTCGCGCGCGCCGTCGATCGATTCGGAGGACAAATCGAGGTCGCTTGCGAGAGCAATCTTTTCATGGCCCGCCTCCTGGCTCGCCGGGCTCCCTGATTTCACCCGTTACGGGTATCTCGCGATCTTCGACCCGACTCCCTGGCTCACGTCCCCGCCGACCTGAATGGATCCTCGGCGACGCGCCGCGCCGCGCTCAAGCCGCTAGGATTTCAGCTGCCGTCCGGACAGCCAGGAGAAAACAATCGATGTCTTCCACTTCGAGCAGCCGCGGCGTGACCATTCGCGATGTGATGACGAGCCAGGTGCGAACAGCTCGCCCCGACCAGAGTCTCCACGAGGTCTGGCGAATGCTCGCCGACGAGCGCTGCCATCATATTCCAATCGTCGACGAGGGCCGCCCCGTCGGCATGATCAGCACCCGCGATCTCGTCCGCGTCGCGCACAAGCACGGCGCCGAGAAGCTGTCGGCCGGCCTCTACGGAAGCGAGACCGCGGCGGACATCATGTCGCGAGGCCTCGAGACGATCTATGCAGACGAGCCCGTGGAAGCGGCGATCGACCGGATCGGCGTCGGTGAATTCCATGCCCTCGTCGTGCTCGACGACGACGAGAATCTCGCCGGTATCGTGACGAATCACGATCTGCTGCACTACCTCGCGAACTGAGCTCGCGAACTGAGACTCGTTCCTGCTAGGCCCGGAAGCGTCGGAAGAATGCCCGCACGTCTTCGACGTAGACGTCGGGCGCTTCTGCCGGTCCGAAATGGCCACCGCTCGGGTAGACGCGCCAGTGTTGCAGGTTTGCATGTTGCTCGACGAGCTTGCGCGGCAGGGGGAATACGTCGCGGGGTAGAACGGCCATCGCGGTCGGGGCTTCGATCGTGGGCTTTCGCGAATGCGACGGCTGCCAGTTCTGGCGCGCGGTCTCCCAGTAGAAGCGGAGCGAGCTCCCGATCGTCTCCGTCAACCAGTAGAGCGAGACGGTCGTCAGGAGATGCTCGCGGCTGAAAGCGCGCTCGACTTCGCCGCCGCAATCGGACCAGGCGCGTCTGCGCTCGACGATCCAGGCGAGCAGCCCTGCCGGCGAGTCGTTGAGGGCGATGGCGAGGGTCTGGGGATCCATCGAGTGGACCGCCATGTGGCTCGCGGTCGCGGGCTCCGCCTCGACCCGCCGTGCATAGAAGGGCTTTTCGTCCTTGGCGTAATCCGACTCGAAGACCGAGGCGTAGTCGAGGCCCGGGATCGCCGGGAAGCTCTCGTAGACTCCGAATAACATTTCTGCGTACTTGTGGCCCAGCTGCGCCGTCACGAAGGCGCCCCAGTCGCCTCCCGCAGCGGCGAAGCGGGGATAGCCAAGGACATCCTTCATCAGCTTCGCCCAGAGGTCCGCCGTTCGGGCCCAGCCGATTCCCGTCGTCGTGAGGGGACTCGAGAAGGCGTATCCGGGCAGCGAGGGTACGATCACGTCGAAAGCGTCCGTGGGATCGCCGCCATGGGCGCCTGGATCCGCGAGCTGGTCGACCACATAGCGATGATCCCAGAAGGTCCACGGCCAGCCATGGGTCACGATCAGGGGCATCGGCTTCGGGTCCGCACTCGCCCCGCCGCCGGCGCCTGCCGCGGTGACCGCGCGCTTCATCATGTAGTGGATCGGGACGCCGTCGATCGTGACACGGTAGTGCTCGAAGCGATTCATCTCCGCTTCGGCCTGGCGCCAGTCGTAGTCGTCGAGCCAGCTGTCGACGAGGGAGCGCAGATAACGTCCCTCCATCCCATAACGCCAGTCGTCGTTGCCGAAGTCCGGCGCGGCGCGGAATCGTTCGAGGCGGGCACGCAAGTCGTCGAGGCTCGACTGCGGGATCGCGATCTTGAAGCGTTCGGGTTTCATGCGGGGCTCTCCATCAGTCGCGTCGGTCAGTCGAGTCGATGGATCGCGCTCGTCTTTACAAGAGCGACGACACGGCGGCCCGTTTCGAGGGCCAGCTCCCGGGCAGCGGCCGGTGTGATGCGAGCCCGGATCCGAGTCTCACCGATCTGGAGCCCGACGAGCACCTCATGACCGACGCGATCGATCGCGACGACGTCGCAGGCGAGCGCATTGCGGGCCGAGATGCCCACCGGCTTCTCGAGACAGATGAGCACTTCGTCGGCGTAGAACCCGACCTCCACCGGGCTGCCGATCGCCGCTCCGCAGAGGGGCGCGGCGAGCGTGATGCCCGATCCGAGTCCGAGGAGCGTGACGCCGCCCGACTCGTCGTGGCCGACGACCGGAACGCGCAGCAGGTTGTCGACGCCGACGAGCGACGCGAGACCGAGGGCGCGGGGCCGCTTCAGGACCTCGACCGGCAAGCCCTGGGCGACGACGCGACCCGCCTCGAGGACGGCGCAGTCGTCGGCGAGGGCGAGCAGCTCCGACGCGCGGTGGGTCACGAAGATCATCGGGACCTGCAGCGTCTGCTTCACCTGCATCAAGAGTCCGAGCAGCGTGACGCCGCCCGACTCGTCGTGGCCGACGACGGGAACGCGCAGCAGGTTGTCGACGCCGACGAGCGACGCGAGGCCGAGGGCGCGGGGCCGCTTCAAGACCTCGACCGGCAAGCCCTGGGCGACGACGCGACCCGC
>JANNQH010000316.1:0-1989 GCA_031400655.1 Deltaproteobacteria bacterium
GGCAGCCAACCGACCAGCGCTGGCGCCGCGACGATCAGCCACACGATGAAGGGCAGCGTGTCCGAGAGGAGCGATGGGACGATGGGCAGATGTCGCCCGCCCTCGCGCGTCTCCGTCAGGTTGAGCGCGAGATGCCCGCAGAAGAGCACGAAGAGGCCGGCTGCCAGGCCGACCCAGCGCCGCCGGGCCGAAAGGCGAGGCGTCACGAGCACGAGCCCGACGAAGGGCACGAAGTTCACGTAGCGCTGGCGAAACGCGCCCACCCGCGCGCCTTCGAAGCCGAACAGCTCGTAGATCTCCGGTGCCACGAGCTTCAGGAATTTTCCGTACAGGACGCGGCCGCCCTCGCCCCAGAGCCAGGTCAGGAGCAGCGTGATGGCGGCGAAAGCCGCGACGCGCAGGCAGACCTTCATCATCGCCGCACGCAGATCCGGATCCAGCCGTAGAGCACACCCACGATCATTGCGATCAGGGTCGCCTGCCAGAAATAGAGATGGAAGAAGTCGAAGGCGCTGTGCCAATGGCGGCCGACTACCAGCAGCGTCGCGATCCGCAGCACGTTGAAGGAGAAGATCGCGAGACAGCCCAGCGGCACGCCGATCGCCCGCGCGCGCCACGGGGCAGGGAAGGCCAGCACGCAGGCCGAGTAGATCAGCATTTCGAGGATCCCGACGCACTCGATGATGATCGAGACCGAGAAGCCGTCGTAGGTCACGAGGGCGCCGTGGGTCACCATCTGCGACGTGAAGAGCGACATGAAGGCGGCGACGCTCGCTGCCGTAAAGACCTCGAGCTGATCGAGGGCGGGCTTCATGCGCGCGAAGAGCACGCTCGTCAGGGTCCCCGCGATCAAGAGATAGAGCAGCACCAGCAGCGGATAGCGAAGCTGCGGATGGGCGAGCCGAGCGCGCAGCGACGAGGCTGACGGAGAGCTGCCATCGGATTGGGACATGGGGCCGGGTCACCTGCGAGCTTCGATTGCACAGCGCGCGAGGACCGTTCCCTCGCCATCACCGTGGGGAAGCTATCGCATCAGCGGGTCGACCCGTTCAGGTGCTCGAGGGGCTCGCGTTCGCGCTCCGTGAAGGCTCCGCGACCTGTGTCCGCGAAGCGATACCCGAGGCCCCGCACGGTCTCGACCGCGTCGCGGGCGGCGCCGAGCTTGCGGCGGAGGCTCTTGATATGCGCATCGACGCTGCGTTCGTGGAGTCCGTCGGGGCTGTTCCAGGCCTGCACGATCAGGTCCATCCGGGAGAGCACGCGCCCGCCCGACATGGCCAGCGCTTCGAGCAGCGAGAACTCGCGCGGAGTGAGGGAGACGACCGCCCCGTCGACCCAGGCGGCCCGGCGATTGGAGTCGACCACGAGGCCTTCACGGGAGCTGAACTGCCGCTCCTCCGGAACCAGCAGCAGGTGGGCGCTCCGCCGCAACACGGCACGCACCCGGGAGACCAGCTCGCGGGCGAAGTAGGGCTTGGCGACGAAATCGTCGGCTCCGCACTCGAAGCCGAGGATCCGATCGGCTTCGAGCGACCAGCGGCTGACCAACACGATCGGCTTCGAAGCAAGCGCCTCGTTCTCCCGGAAGCTCCTGCAGAGCGCGAAGCCCGAGCCATCGGCGAGCACGAGCTCCGAGAGGACCACGTCGGGCGGAAATTGCCGGGCCTCCTCGAGGGCTTCGACGATTCCCGAGACCTCGGCCAGCTCGAGGTCGGGCAGGTCGAGGCTCTTGCGCGCGATCTCCCGGCTTTCGCGATCCGGATCGACGATCAGGACGCGCTTGCGATACGCAGCAGAATTTCGGAGGGACGGGTCCATCGGGTGCTCTTTCCGTGAGAAAAGCAACACACGATGACGTCGGGATGACGGATGGAGGTGGATTCATGCACGAAATGGTGTCGAATGTGACGAATCGGTGAGGTCGCGTCTCAGGGTGACGGCGCCGCGGCAGTGCGGAGTGCGTCGAGAGCACCTGGGTCGGACAGCACC
>JANNQH010000317.1:0-5490 GCA_031400655.1 Deltaproteobacteria bacterium
GCTCGGCGAGACGCCGAGGTAGCGAAGGCTGAGGCCCGCCTGCGGATCGAACTCGACCGCGGGCGCCGGCTCCTCCTCGAATTGCGTCGCCACGACTTGAAGCCCGATCGGCTCGCCCTGGTAGTGGGGACCGGGGGCGACGTCGACGCGAACTTCCTGCGCTCCGCCCGGCGCCGCGGCGAACGACGCAAGGACTGAGAGCGTCGCCGCGAGGACGAGCGTGCGGACGAGATTCGCCACGGACCTTCCCCGCCTCACCAATCCTTCTCCACCGGCGCCGACCGCCGCTGCTCGCGCGCTTTTCTCTCGTTCGACTGCCGGCGCTCCGCCTCGCGATCCCGCACGCCCTGCAAGAGCTGCGCAGGATCCTGGGATTCGGGCGACCGCTCCAGCTGATCTTCGCTCGCCGAGGCCCCTTCGTCGCCTCCGGCCTCGGGCTGCTCTTGTTCGGTGTCTCCAGCCTGCTCTTGCTGCGCCTGTTCTGACTGATCCGATTCCGAGGGCGCCTCGTCCTCACCGGACTCCGGATCCTGCTTGGGCGGCTCGGGCGGAGTCTCCGGGGGCGGCGGCGAAAGGATCTCGAGCGCCTTGCGGAGCTCTTCGCGCGCGACGCCTTGCGCCTGCGCCGCGGGCGGGAGCGGCTTTCGCTCGTCCGCGAAGGTTTCGACCGCCTCCTGCATCGCGAGCTGCGCCGTCGCGACGTGATCGGCTGCGCGGCGGAGTGTGTCGCGATCGGGGGTGGCAGGGTCACCGCCCTCCCCTTCGGCCTTCGCAGGCGCCGCTTCGGAGCCAGCAACGAGGGCGTCGGCGATCGCACCCGCGCGGGTCTCGAGCTCCTGCTGCTCGGAGTCGACCGCTTCGATGCGCCCGCGCGTCTCGGGCCCGCGTTGGCCGGGCGGTGTATCGGTGGCCGCGAGCGCGATCGCGTTCCCGGTCCGGTCGGCGAGATCGACCTGCTCGCGTTCCAATCGCTGGAGCTGCTCGACGAGGGACAAGAAGAGATTCTGGATGGCCGCGAGGCGCTCGGCGGCGAGTGTCGCCGACTCGTCGATCCGCGGCCAATCGGCGCTTTGCCTGGCCGCACCGGTTCCGAACGCCGCTTCCGCTTCCTCCATCGCCGCCGCCGCCTGCGCGAGGAGATCCTGCGCGCGTACGAAACGCTGCTCGAGCGCCTCGCGCTTCGCGGGATCGGGCGGCGGTGGCGGTGCGGCGCCCTCTTCCGCGGGGACCGCGGGATCCGGCGATGCGAGCGCCGCGAGCTGTGTCTCGCGCTCGCTCGCAAGCAGCGACTCGAGGCGCGTCGCGCGAACGCGGTTGCGCGCTTGCAGGGCTGCCAGATCCGGCGCGCGCGCGCCGCGCAAAGCAAGAATCTCCGGATCTTCCGCACCGGCGACCGCGGCGATCCCCGCCTCCGCTTCGTGACTGACAGCGAGCAGCTCTCGCAGGTCGAAGAAGAGCTCCTGCGCCTGGTCGAGCGACTCAGCCGCCTCCCCGCCCGCGGCAAGCGCCTTCGCGAAGCCCGTCTCCGCGAGCGCCCCCGTCGCGCGGCCCATCGCGGCGTGGGCGTCTTCCACGAGCGGCGCGGCGTCGACGAGCGCAGCGCGCAGGCTCTCGGAGATCGCCGGCATCGGAGCCGCCGCCGCTCCCGAAGCAGCCGCCGCCGGATCGGCTCCAGAACCGCTGGCACCGCCCGCCTCGGAGGCGCGCGCAGCCGCCGTCGCGAAGCGCTCGGCGAGCTCACCGACTCGCGCCTCGACCGCAGCGGACTCGGCCGTGACGACCTCGGGTGTGAGGAATGCGGGGAGTCGCGCATGCGCGTCTGGCGACGCCGTTGCGCCTGTCGCCGGATCGGCCGGCTTCGCCCCTGCAGTCGTCGCCAGGGCTTCGGTCGCGCGGGCAACCCCCGCGACCTCGGAGAGCAGGACCCGGATCTGCTCGACCGGATCGCGGAGCTGATCGCGTGCGCGTTTCAAGGAATCGAGCGCTTCCGAGCCCCTGCGATAGGCGCGCTCGGCGCTGCGCTGGCGCAGCTGGCGGCGCATCTGCCCCATGCGCTCGACGCCCTGATCGAGGTAACCGAGAACGCCTTCGAGGGAGGCGCTGCGAAGCGCCTCCTCCGGCGTTCGCTCAGCCTCGGCCTTCGCCTCGAGCACCGCCTTCTCGTTCGCCACGCGCTCGGCCAATGCCTCGCTGTCCGCGAGGATTTCGCGCTGGGTCGTCGACGCCGCGTCGAAGGCGGCGCGCAGCGAATCGGCGCCGGCGAGCTCCCCCTCGCGAACCACCGCCTCGAGCAGCAGCGCCGCCTCCCCGACCCGCCCGCGCTGGGTTTCGATCAGCTGGTCGAGCTCGCCCTCGATGTCGCGCTGACTCTTGCGCGCGATCTCGTCGGCAAGGATCAGCGCCCGCCGCAGCGTCACGTCGAGGTTGTGGCGCGGATCGGACTCGCCGGGCTCCATCGCCGAGGCCTCTCGGAACCAATCCGCCGCTTCGTGGAGCTGGGCGAGCGCCTCTGCGGGGTTCGTCGCCTGGACGGCGTCGGCCTGGGCCACCGCCGCCATGCCGAGGTTATAGCTCGCCGCATAACGCAGCTCGAGATCGTCCACGGCGTCGCGGCGCGCCTCGCGATAGAGCGTACTCGCGAGAGCGGGATCGCCCGCCGTGAGCTTTTCATTCGCGCGGTTGAAGCGGCTGCGCGGATCCTCGGCGACGGCGGGCGCCGACTCGGTCGCCGGCTCGATTGTCGGCTCATCTGCCGGCTCGCTCGTCGGGAGCAGCGGCTGGCTCGGGGCCTGGATCGCCGGCTGGCTCGGGGCGACGGCCGGCTCCTCGGAGGGCTCGGCCGCGTACGAGGGTCCGGCGAGCGCGAGAACGAGGCTCGTCGTCGTCAGGAACGTAACGAGCAGGCTGGCGCTCGCCCGCTTCGGCGAAGGCGTGACGGACTTGCTTGCGATCGGAGCCGCCTTCGCCGACCCCCTCCAGCGCCGTCGACCACCGCTCGCCGACGCACCGACGACGAGACAGAAGAGCGCCGCCGCGACGAAGGCCTGATAGGTCTCGCCTCGGATCGAGCGTCCACGCGAATCGAGCTGTCCGCGGGTCAGACGCGCGATATGCGTCTCGTAGATCGAGGCGAGATCGAGCACGCCGGTCCCCGCCGGCACGTAGGCCCCGTCGGTCGCGAGCGCGATCTCGCGCAGGAGCTCGCCGTCGAGGCGGCTCACGACGGGGTTGCCCTCGGAATCCCGCACCAGCGTCCGCGAGCCGTCGTCCGGATCGCGCACATAGATCTGGCTTCCCGCCTCGTCGCCGAATCCGATCGTGATGATCTTGATGCCCGCGGCAGCCGCCTTCTTCGCCGCGTCGAGGGCGAACGAATCGTGGTCCTCGCCGTCCGTGATCAAAATCAGCGCGCGCTGCGCGGGACCAGGCTCACCGAGACCGGCAACGGCACGCAGGATCGGCTCGGCCAGGCGGGTGCCGCCGCGGGAGACACTGTGTGGACCCGCGCTCTCGAGAGCGAGTCGCAGGAAGCTCTTGTCGGGCGTCATCGGCGACAACACGCTCGCACGGCCCGCAAACGCGATCAGTCCGACCTGATCGTCGCCGAGATAGGCGAGCAGATCGCTGATCTCGGCCTTGGCGCGCTCGAGGCGCGAGGGCTTCGCATCGTCCGCCAGCATCGAGCGCGAGACGTCGAGGGCGATCATGATCTCGGCACCGACCCGCGGCGTCGCGACGAAGTGCTCGCCCCACTGGGGCTGCATCAGGGCGACGACCATCAGGAGACCCGCCAACGCCTGCATTGCGAGCCTGAGGCTGCGGCGCCAGGGCGCGGGCCGATCGACCAGTCGCGACTCGAGCGCTTTCGCGACGAGGCGATTCAGACTATCCGCCCCCCGCCGCTCCAGCAGGATCAGCACCACCACGAACGCGAGCCAGAGCCAGAGGCCGTGGACGAGCTCCGGATGCGCGAAGTGCAGTTGACTCCAGCTCACGACGGCAGCCTCCGAAGCCAGCTGCTCGCGAGCAGCCACGACAGCGCCGTCGCCGCCAGCGCGGCGGCCACGAAAGACCGGTAGTGATGTTCGTACTCGAGGTAGCGGAGCTCGGCGACCTTGCTTCGCTCGAGCTGGCCGATCTCCGCGACGACCTCGCGTAGCCCCGCCTCGTCGGTCGCGTGGAAATAACGACCGCCGGTCTTCTCCGCGATCTGTCGCAGCGTGGCCTCGTCGATCTCGACCGGGACGCGCTGGAGCGAGACACGGCCATCCGCTCGCCGCACGGGGAACGGCGCGAATCCGTTGTAGCCGGCTCCGATCGTGTAGACCCGGATGCCGAAGCGGGCCGCGAGCTCGGCCGCTTCGCGGGGCTCGATGTCGCCGGCATTGCTGACGCCGTCGGTCAACAGGATCGCGACCTTCGAGGCAGTCTCCTGGCGCCGGAGACGCTCGACCGCGAGCGCGAGACCGTCGCCCACCGCAGTCCCGTCCTCCGACGGATCTTCCGGTGTCTTGATGTCGTCGAGAATCGCGACGGCACTGCCGTGGTCGAGGGTCAGCGGACACAGACCGTCGGCATAACGCGCGAAGGCGACGATTCCGATCAGATCGTCGGGGCGCCCATCTCCAAAGTTGCCGCCGCCCTTCACGAAGTCCCGGAAGATGCGCTTCACGACGTCGAGCCGGCTCGTGCTCGTATCGCCGCGCACGAAATCCCGCGCCTCCATCGAGCCCGAGCGGTCGACGACGACGGCGATCGCGATCCCCTCGCGCTCCACCTGGGAGACCGCGTTGCCCGTCCGCGGTCCCGCGAGCGCGACCGCGAGCGCGAGCGTCGCGACGGCCAGCAGCGCGGCCGGCAGCCAGACGAGCCGTTCCCGCAACGACCGCCGTCCGCCGGCGACGAGCGAGAGACTCGAGAACGCGACGCTCGCCGATCGCCGGTTGACCTCGATGAAGACGAGCGGCGCGAGCAGTCCCGCGAGCAGGAAGAGCGGATCGCTGAACTCGAGGCCGGCGAGATCAGGCATGGGCCACCCCCCGCGTATCCTCGAGGAACCGCTCGGCGGCCGCGATCGATTGCGAAACGACTTCCGCCTCCGGTCGGTAGCCCGCGAACTTCACCAGATCGGCCTGCACCAGGAAATCGCGCAGCAGCTGCTGATGCGAGCGCGCGAGATCGGGTGAGCGCCCCATCTCGTTCAGGAACTCCTCGGTCGTGAGCTCGGGGGAACGGAGCGCGAAGCGATTCTCGAGATAGCGCCGCACGATGTGCGAGAGCTGCACATAGAAGGCATCCATCGTCTCGGCCTGCGGCCTTCCCCCGGCGAGCAGCGCGTCGAGCTCGCCGCGCGCAATCTCGTAGGCGCTTCGCTGGCGCTGGCGCGCTTGATAGGCGCTCCACGCCCTCCACATGAAGGGGCTCGCAAGAGCAATCGCGCCCGCTGCCCCGAGCAGCCAGGCCCAGAGGGGCAGGCCGCCCATCCGCCTT
>JANNQH010000318.1:0-1736 GCA_031400655.1 Deltaproteobacteria bacterium
CGACGACAAGCCCTCGGCCAGACCGAAATAGAGCGGCTCACCGGCGGTCTCGAGCAGGATCATGAGCTTCATGTCCTCGACACCGAGTTTCTCCAGGCCGAGAAGTCGCCCGAAGGCAGATCCGAAATCGGGCGGGAGGTCTGAGGGAAGGCTCGACATGCGGGACTCCTGTTCGTTCCGGGTGGGGACCGTCATTCCGTGCACGGCGAGGTGCAAGATAGTCGATGATGGCGCGCTGTCCCGGCTCTCCACCGTCTTTGAGCGGGTTCGCGCGCCGTCGAGCACGGCCTCGGTCCGGGCTGGGGTCTCGGGCCGCGAGTGATCCGCGCCACTCAGCGTCCGCTCCATCCGGTCGATGGACCCGACCTGACGGCAGCGCGAACCGAGCGCGGAGGGATTGAGATGGCCTTTGGAATACGCGCGAAGAAGACCCGCGTGGCGATCGATGAGGCGCTCGCCGGGAGCCCCGGTGCGACCGGTGAGACCTACCTCGATCCCGGATCGGTCCTGACCGGAGAACTCCGGTTCGCGGGGAGCGTCCGGCTCGAGGGGCGCGTCGAGGGGCAGATCCACGCCGGCCAGACAGTCATCGTGGGCGAACACGCCGAGATCGACGCGTCGATCGAGGCCGACACCCTCGAGGTCTATGGCACAGTCGTCGGCGACATCCGCGTCGCCCGCCGCACGCTGCTCCACAAGACGGCCCGGGTCGAGGGAGAGATCCAGACCGCAGGGATCGTCATCGAGGAAGGCGCGCGCTTCAGAGGCTGCATCCTGATTGGCCGGGAGGAGCCCCGAACCGCTCCGGCCGGTGGCGCATCGGACGTGCCGTCTCTCGCGGCCGTGCGTGATGAACCGACGCGCGGACGCCAATCCGATTCGTAGGTCTGCGCCCTGCAGGTCCCCTCGCCCAGCCAGCGCGCAGAAATCCAGACCTTCGATTCATTCCCAAGGAGCGGCCCACTTGGAAGCGCGGGAAACGCGCCGACCTACAACTGTAAACAATTGACCTAGCAACTAGAAATGCTGACCCGGGCGCGATTCGAACGCGCGTTCCCTCCGCGTCTCGACGGACTCGCGCCCGTCGACACACTCCCACTCGCCGCTCCCCCCCAGCTTCGGAGGACCCCTCGATGGCAGGGACTGGCAGAGGACGTGGTGGATGCAGCACTCGGGCCGGAAGAGGATTCGTTCTGGCATTCTCTGCCAACCCGATTCCGAACTGATTCATAACTCCGGCGATCCGAAATTGAAGACAGAACGTCAAATCCCGTCCCATTCCCTTTTCCCCGTCCGGGGCCGTCCGGGGACGAATTCAAGCTTTCCCGCCCGTCGGTGGCCGGCGGAACCGTCGACGCCCGCGGGATCGCTCATCCTAGAGCGAGCAATCCCCATCGCCGTGGCCCGAGCGCTCGACAGGCTGGCGTGCCCCCCGATCAGGATTCGTCGCCTGGGCTCAGCCCTTCGACCGAGGACTGATCGAAGTCGAAGCCCGGATCCGATTGCGTTCCCGCGAGCATCCGCTCGAACGCCCTGGGATCCACGACGGGTTCCCGATCAATCTCGTCAGCCGGCGCGAGGGCCGGAGCCCGAGACGAAAGCCCCAGACACTCGAGGATCCGGCGTGCCACGCTCGGCTCCGTGATTGTGGCGGTCAGCCGCATCCGCTCGCCACAAGCCGGGCAACGAAGCGCATCGACCTCGAAGACCCGCTTCAACAGATCTGCCCATGCGAT
>JANNQH010000319.1:0-4850 GCA_031400655.1 Deltaproteobacteria bacterium
AAATCGCTGCGCGTGAAAGCGCCCGTCATCTGCGCGGCGACCCAGGCCTCGCCGGTCTTCTCCTGCGCCAGGGCGTTCGAGCGATAGCGCGATCCGAGCACGCTGCGCAGCGAGCGCGAATAACCGCCGGGCAGGTGATTGCCCTGGCCGCCGCCGCCGTAGTAGAAGATCGACTCGCCACCGTGTTGATCCCGGATCGCGGCGAAGCGCTCGGCGACCTCGCGGATCGCCGTCTCCCAGTCGATCGCTTCGAAGCTCCCATCGGCGCGGCGGCGAAGCGGCGTCGTGAGCCGATTCGGATCGTTCTGGTAGTAGTCGAGGCGCGAGGGCTTCTCGCAGGCATAGCCGGCGGAGCTCGGATGCCCCTTGTCACCGCGGATTCGCTCGAAGCGTCGCCCGTCGGCACCGCCGAGCTCGATCTCAATGCCGCAATTACATTCGCACAGGATGCAGGCGGTCGGGCGCCAGGCAGAAGAGGCATTGCCTGCGGTGTTGGCAGCGGTCATGGGCTTGCCTCTCGTGGCGGGGAGCTCCTGCTCGAGCTCACCGGGCTGGTCTCTCAGGACCGGCCGCTTCTCCCGCGGACGAGGCGATCCTCGACCGCCGGGGTCGGCGGGTCGGGCGCCACGGCACATTCGTCGATCAAGGAGCAAGGCGCAACCCGGGACTACGTGACCCCGAGTCGAATCGCGCGGGCGATCGGGTTGCTAGTCGGCGCGCCCGATCCCGATCAGACGAGCGGCGGGAGCCCCGCCTTGCGCAGGCCACGATCGAGATCCGCGATGAGATCGTCCACGTGCTCGATGCCCACGGAGAGCCGAACAAGCCCGTCGAGTATGCCCACCTTCTCGCGCTCGGGGCGCGGAATGCTCGCGTGGGTCATCGAAGCCGGATGGTCGACGAGGGACTCGATTCCGCCGAGGCTCTCGGCGAGCGCGAAGAGCTCGAGCCCCGAGACGAAATCCTTGGTCGCCTCGAGATCCGCAGCGAGCTCGAGGGTCACGATGCCGGAGCCGCCGCTCATCTGCCGACGCGCAATGGCGTAGTGGGGATGCGAGGGCAGGAAGGGATGGCGCACCCAGCGCACCGCCCGGCAGTCCTCGAGGCGCGTCGCGATCTCGAGGGCGTTCTCATGATGCTGCCGCATGCGAAGCGCGAGGGTCTTCACACCGCGCGACACGAGCCACGCGTCGAAGGGCGAGGGATTGAGTCCGACCGCCTTCTGGGCGAAGAGCATGCGTTCCTGCCAATCCGGATCGTTCGTGACGACGACGCCGCCGAGGCTGTCCGAATGGCCGTTCACGTATTTCGTCGTGCTCGAGAGCGAGAGCGTCGCGCCGAGGTCGAGCGGGCGCTGGAAATACGGCGAGGCAAACGTGTTGTCGACGAGCACCGGCGAATCGACCCGGGCCGCTTGCGCCGAGATCGCTTCGAGATCGAGGACCTTCAGCATCGGATTGGTGGGCGACTCGAGCCAGACGAGCGCCGGCTTCGCCTGCACGATCGCGTCGTAGTTCACCGGATTCGCGAAGTCGACATAACGCACGCCAAGCCCGAACTTCTCGAAGACCCGGGCGAAGATCCGGAACGTGCAGCCGTAGACGTTCTCCTCTGCGAGCACGAGATCCCCGGACGAGAGGCTCGAGAGCACGGCCGTGATCGCGGCCATGCCGCTGCCGAAGACCGTCGCAAAGCGCCCGTTCTCGAGGGACGCGAGCGTCTCGGAGAGGCGGGTGAAGTTGGGATTGCCCGACCGGGTGTAGTCGTAGCCGCGCGTCTCACCGGGCCGGATCTGGGCGAAGGTCGAGGTTGCGTAGATCGGCGCGATAACAGCGCCGGTCGCGGGCTCCGGCTCCTGACCGACGTGGACGGCCCGGGTCTCGAATTTCAGCTGGCTCAAAGCGGCGGACTCCATCGGCGGATCGCGCTCGGCGCGGTCTCGGCGGGTCGACGATAGCGAAGCGCGGCAGCGACGCGGCGGAGCTCGTCGCGGCTTGGCAGCGGGCGTGCAGATGCTGTGCGGAAATCCGAGCTCGGTGACCGCAGTCCGGGTGTTTGCCCGAGCGGTCGAAAGCAGCTTCATCCGAGCACGCGATGCGCCGATTCGCCCTGCGATGTTCGGCAAGTACCTCGTCGACCGCGGGCTCCTGCGCGAAGCAGATCTGATCGAAGCGCTCGATCGGCAGGTAAGCCAGCGCGTAACGATCGGGCGCCTCGCCTATCAGCTCGGCCTCTTGACCCTCGACCAGCTGATGAAGGTGCTCGATGCCCAGAAGAAGAGTCCGCTCCGTTTCGGCGCGCTTGCAGTCGAGCTGGGATTCCTCACCGCGGATCAGGTCGAAACCCTGGTAGCGTCCCAGCGCGACGCCAAGGTTCCCCTCGGACAGATCATCGCAGGGCTCGGCTTCGTCGCCCCCGAGAAGATCGATGCCGAGCTCAAGGTCTACCTGAAGAGCAAGAGCGCGGAGGGCTGATGCCGATCGAGATCGTGCTCTTCGACCTGGGCGGCGTTCTGATCGAGCTCTCGAACAGCCAGACCATGGGCCGGTTTCTTGGAGATCACCCCGAAGAGGAAGTCTGGCGACGCTGGCTCGGCTGTCCCTGGGTTCGCCGTTTCGAACGGGGACACTGCAGCGCCGACGACTTCGCCCGCGGCATGGTCGAGAGCTGGTCGATGGCGGCCACGCCCGAGGTCTTCCTCGAAGCCTTCATCCGCTGGCCCCGCGGCCTCATGCCGGGCGCCCGCGAGCTGGCGGATGCGGCCCGGTCGCGAATCACGATCGGCTGCCTCAGCAACACCAACGCCCTGCACGCCGAGCGACACGCGTCGGAAGAGGCCGTCTACGACCTCTTCGACCACCGCTTCCTGTCCCACGAAATCGGCCTCGTGAAGCCCGATCGCGAGGTCTACGACCACGTGCTCGCCGAGCTCGGTTGCCCTGCCGCGAACGTGCTCTTCTTCGACGACAACCAGATCAACGTCGATGGGGCACGGGCGGCGGGTCTGCGCGCCGAGCGGGTGCGGGGACTCGCCGAAGTGAGGTCCGCCCTCGCGCACCATGGCCTCAGGCTGCCCTGACCGCCTGATCGCCCCGGCGCGCTCTCGACCAGCGGACCGACCAGCTAATCAGCCAGCCGCTCGGCCCCGCGGGATCGCCGCTGAGTCTGCGATCCGGTTCGCTTTTTCGCGCACCCTGCCCAGCGACGCGACTATACAAGACGCTCCGTATCGTATATCGTCAGGCTCGCTCGATTAGAACTATTCCCGCCCGACACACACCTCTCGGAATGAGTCGCAGGAGTCACCCGATGGATTTCGATTTCTCCCCCGTTGAACAGGCCTTTGCCGACGAGGTCGACGCCTGGCTCGTCGAAAACCACGACCCCGTCGTGATGGATCACCACCGCGAGAATTTCTCCCAGCTCTCCGACACGCCCGAGCGGCGCGCCTTCATGAAGAAGCTCGCCGCGAAGGGCTGGCTCGGCATGTCCTGGCCAAAGGAGTACGGCGGGAAGGAGATCGAGGGCGTCTACGAATACATCCTGAACGAGGCCCTCTCGAAGCACGCCGCGCCGCAGATCGGCAAGGGCGTCGGCATCATCGGCAAGACGCTGATCCGCCACGGCAGCGAGAAGCTCAAGCAAGAATTCCTGCCCAAGGTCCTCAACGCCGACGTCGAATTCGCGGTCGGTTATTCGGAACCGGCGGCCGGCTCCGACGCCGCCAACATGCAGCTGAAGGCCGAGAAGGTCGAGGGCGGCTATCTGCTGAACGGCCAGAAGATGTGGACGACCTCCGCGCATTTCGCGGACTGGTACTGGGTCGGCGCGCGCACCGATCCCGACAAGGCCAAGCACGACGGCCTCTCGCTCTTCCTGATCCCGATGGATCACCCCGGCCTCGAGGTCCAGAGCCTGCCGACAATCGGCAAGGACACCACGAACCAGGTCTTCTTCGAGAACGTGTTCGTGCCCGACGATTACCTCGTCGGTAAGCGCGGTCGCGGCTTCCACATGATCTCGGAGGCCCTCGATCTCGAGCGCTTCACGATGTTCACCCTCTCGCCCATCGCCCATCGCAGCGAGGTGCTCGTCGACTGGGTCAAGAAGGCGAAGCGCGACGACAAGCCGCTGAAGGACGATCCGAATGTGCGTCGCACGATCGCCCAGATCGCAACCGACACGGCCGTCGCGAAGGGCCTCAGCACGCGCTTCGTGTGCGCAGCGAAATCCGGCGGCAAGCCGCCCACGATCGAGTCATCGCAGTACAAGCTCTTCACGACCTCGCTGTCCCAGCGCGTCTGCAAGGACGCCCTCGACATCCAGGGCCATGAAGGCACGCTGATGGAAGGCCAGGACGACGCGCCGCTCATGGGCCGCTTCGAGGGCGCCTATCGCGCGACCATGAACGAGACCGTCGGCGGCGGCTCCTCAGAAATCCAGAAGAACATCATCGCCCGGCGCCAGCTCGGCCTGCCGAAAAATTTCTAGGAGTCCTGCATGGATCTCGATCTCACCGAAGAGCAGCAGATGGTGATCGACATGACGCGCTCGATGCTCGCCGAGCATTCGACGACCGCGGTCGTGCGCGACATGGAAGACGATCCGAAGGGCTACCCGGACGCGCTCTGGAAGCAGATGAGCGAGCTGGGGCTCAACGGGCTCACGATTCCCGAGAGCTACGGCGGCGGCGGGCAGACGCTGCTCGAAGCGGCTCTCGTGTACGAGGAGCTCGGGCGCGCGATGGCGCCGACGCCGCATTTCGTGTCGTGCGTGATCAGCGCGGGCGTCTTGCTCGAGGCCGGCAGCGAAGACCAGAAGAGCGCCTGGCTCCCCCGCATCGCGAACGG
>JANNQH010000320.1:0-9363 GCA_031400655.1 Deltaproteobacteria bacterium
GAGAGCGCGCCGGGCCTCGGCACGACCGCCGTCGTCGAATGGCCGCTGGCGAAGCCGGTCTACTGTGGGACTCACGCGCTCGAGGCTGAACGTGAAGTCGCCTGACGCTCCCATCCGGATGCTCGTGGTCGACGACGACGATGCCTATCGAACCCGGCTCTGCCGCGCGCTCCGCGATCGTGGCTTCGAGGTCGAAGACGCGCGCGGCGTCGCCGAAGCCACGCTCCGGCTGCAGAGCTTCCGACCAGAGCGCGCGATCCTCGACCTCCGGCTCGGCGACGGATCGGGCGTCGAGCTGGTGAGCCAGCTGCTCGAGCTCGACCCGGCGATCCGGTGTCTCGTCTTGACGGGCTACGGCAGCATCGCCAGCGCCGTCGAAGCCGTTCGCCGCGGCGCCATCGACTATCTGATGAAGCCACTCGACGCAGACGAGATCCTGCTCGCCTTCGAGCCCCACGCGAGCGGGAACGCCGACGGATCCAGCCCGAACGTCAGCATCCCGAGTCTCCACCGCGTCGAGTGGGAGCACATCCAACGCGTGCTGACCGATTGTGGCGGGAATATCTCAGAGGCCGCGCGCCAGCTCGGCATGCACCGCCGGACGCTGCAGCGAAAGCTCGCGACGCGGCCCCCGGATCAGTAGGCGCCGCGGCGAGCGGGCGTCAGCTCGGGGTCTTCGTCTGCGGCGCGCGCGACCGGGCGTGCAACGGGGCGCGCAACGACGCGGACGCGGACGCCCAGAGGCTTGCAGCGAGCCCGACCAGCCCCCACGCCGATCCCGTCGGCACGTCGCCCCCCGCGGTCGAGAAGAGCGCCGTGCCCGTCGGCGAGCCGGCCCCCCCCGCACCGGTCCAGCATTGGGCCGTCACTTCGAAGCTCGAAGCACCCGCCCCCGACTTGTCCACGAAGACGTCGTAGCGACCGGCTCCGCCGTTCACGAAGACAGCCGGACTGGCCCCACCGTCGGCGGCGACTGGGTCGGTCGTGTTGGTGGCCGAGGTTCCCTTGCGGATCTGGGCGCTCACGAAGGCGCCCGAGATCGGCCCGAGGTGGGCGACCTGGACGGTCAGGGAGACAGGATCCCCCGCACCGCCGTTCGCACAATCGACGGCGAGCAGCGCGCTCGCGGTGGCAGGCGACGCGAGGTCACCCTGCAGCGTCGCCGCGACCGCCAGGGAGGGGCCACTCAACGAGAGCGCCAGCAGCGCGGCACGGATCCGAATCGCGAACATGGGATCGACGACCTCGACGCGGAGCACGGGACTCGTCCCCGCAGCGCCCAGTGCGCCGAACGAACCTAACCCAGCCTGTGGCGGTGCGGTCTGCGACGACTTGTCGCACCGCCGCCCCCGCCGGGCCCGACCTCCGGCCGTCAGCCACGCCGCAAGACGCGCTCGTGCTGGCGGCTATGGTTCCGGTTCGTTCGGACCGAAAGAATGACGGCGCCGCGCATGCATGCCGCGGCCCGGGAGAAGCTCCATACCCCGCCAAATTTCGTTCACGACGCCCGTGATCCTGCTCTCGATCCTTCTCGCTCCGCTCCTCGCGCCCCTCGCCTCCGCAGCCCCGGCAAGCCTCGCCTCGACGCGCCAGCTGAACTTCGACGTCTTCCTCGACGAGCGGCCGATCGGCTATCAGCGCTTCGACCTGCGGCAGGATCTGGACGGCCTGCGCGTCGAGACCCGGGCGGAATTCGAGCTGACGCTGCTTCGGATCAAGGCCATCGCCTACGACCATCGCAATGTCGAGCAGTGGCGCGATGGTTGTCTCGAGTCGATCGCTTCGCAAACCGAGTCGAACGGAAAGCCCTATCACGTCACGGGACGCGTCACAGCACGCGTCACAGGAAGCTCCAGCTCGAATGGCTTCGCCGTCACGAGTAACGAGGGCTCGCAGCAGCTGACCGATTGCGTCGGCACCTTCTCCTACTGGGACAAGCGTCAGCTGCTGGGGCGCTCGAAGCTTCTCAATTCCCAGACAGGCGAGTATCTCCCCGTCGAATCGAAGGCCCTCGGCCCGGGAATGCTCACCCTTGGCGATCGGGAGCTGGCCGTCGATCGGTACCTCCTGGAGGGCAAGGACCTCGAGATCACGCTGGCCTATTCCCTCGCGACCGGCGAGTGGGTCGCTCTCGACAGCCCGCTCTTCGGGGGCTTCACGCTCCGCTATCGCCGCCACACCGCCGACCTCCCCGAGCTCGCTCCAGCCGACTGATTTGACACGCCCCGAACTGGAAACGAGGGTCCGGTCACGCCCGACCGGTGGTCCCCCATGCTCGCAATCTCGCTCGCCGAACGCGGAATCCTGCCCAACCCGATCGTCCGCCTGGGAATCCGCGCCCTCCTGCGCGATCGCCTGCGCGAGATCGACGCGTTCGACTGCGAGCGGGGGATCGAACGACAACAGGCCTTCCTCGCCGAGGCGAGGCGTTCGCCGATTGCGATCGCCACCGACGCGGCCAATCGGCAGCACTACGAGGTGCCCGCCGCGTTCTTCGAGCTCGTGCTCGGCCCCCACCTGAAATACAGCTGCGCCCACTGGTCCCCCGGCACGCGCGCTCTGGGCGATGCCGAAGCCGAGATGCTCGCGCTCGTCGGCGCGCGGGCACAGCTCGCGGACGGGCAGCGCGTACTCGATCTCGGCTGCGGTTGGGGATCCTTCTCGCTCTGGTGTGCGAAGCGATTTCCGAAGAGCCGGGTGCTCGCCGTCTCCAATTCCAAGAGCCAGGCGGAATTCATCCGGAGGTCGGCCGATCGGGCCTCGATCCAGAACCTGTCCGTCGTCACCGCCGACGTGAACGCGTTCGATCCCGACGAGCGCTTCGACCGCATCGTCTCGGTCGAGATGTTCGAGCACGTCCGTAACCACGGGCTGCTGCTCGCCCGCCTCGCCCGCTGGCTCGACCCCAACGGCCTCCTTTTCGTCCACCATTTCGCCCACCGAAGCGCCGCCTATCCCTACACGACCGAAGGCGAGGACGATTGGATGGGCCGTTATTTCTTCACGGGTGGCATGATGCCGTCGGACGACTGGCTGCTGGCGTTCCAGGACGAGCTCGCCGTCCGCGCGCGCTTCCGCGTCGACGGAACCCACTACCAAAAGACGAGCGACGCCTGGCTCGCACGCCTCGATCAGAACGCGCGCTCAGCACTCTCGATCTTGCGAGAGACCTACGGCGCAGGTGAAGAGCGGTTGTGGCTCCAGCGTTGGCGGCTCTTCTTTCTCGGCTGCTCGGAGCTCTTCGGCTATCGCGGCGGACAGGAGTGGTGGGTCAGCCACGTGACCATGGGCCACCGGGAGATCTCCCGATGAAGATCGCCGTCATCGGATCCGGCATCTCGGGACTCGCCTGCGCCTACCATCTGGCGCAGCGCCACAACGTGACGCTCTTCGAGTCCGAGCCCCGACTCGGCGGCCACGCCCATACCGTCGATGTCCGCGTCCGCGGCGCGACGCACGCCGTCGACACGGGCTTTATCGTCTACAACGAAACGACCTATCCCGAGTTCACGCGCCTGCTTGCCGAGCTCGGGGTCGCGACCCGACCGGCCGAGATGAGCTTCGGCCTGGCGTGCCAGAGAACGGGCCTCGAGTGGTCGAGCCGCGGTCTGCGCGGTGTTTTCGCGACTCCGCGCATCGCGCTGCGCCCGCCCTTCCTGCGCATGATCTCGCAGATCCTGCGTTTCGCGCGCGAGGCGCCGGAGCTGGTCGACGACTATGACGCCAAGCTCACGCTGCGGGAGCTCGTGGCCGAGCGCGGGTATTCCCGGGAATTCCGCGACTGGTATCTCGCCCCGATGGGCGCGGCGATCTGGTCCGCTGCCATCGACGACCTGCTCGAGATGCCGGCCGCGAGCTTCGCGCGCTTCTTCTCGAATCACGGACTGCTCGGGCGAGGCGATGGGGTGCGGTGGCGAACGATCGCCGGCGGCTCGCGGGTCTACGTGGACGCGCTCGCACGGCGATTCCGGGGCCGCATCGCTCTCACCACCCCCGTTCTCGGCGTGACGCCGACGGGATACGGCGTCGACGTGAGAACGCCCGAGGGTGAAGCCCGCTTCGATCGCGCGGTCCTCGCCGTGCACGCGGATACTGCTCTCTCGCTCCTCAAGGCGCCGACGATCGCGCAGCGGCGAGTGCTCGGCGCGATCCGGTACAGCCACAACGACACCGTCCTCCACACCGACACTTCGCTCCTGCCCCGCCGACCCGCCGCCCGGGCGAGCTGGAACTACATCGTCCCGCACGAGCGAAGCGAGCGCGTACTCGTCAGCTACGACTTGTCGCGTCTCCAGAGCATCCCCTCCGCCGAGCCCCTGCTGGTCACGTTGAACGGCTCGTCTCGGATCGCCCCGGACCGGGTGCTCGCCCGCTTCGACTACGCCCACCCGATCCTCGATGCCAGTGCGATCGCCGCCCAGCGCGAGCACTCTCGCATCGACGGCGACGGCGGCATCCATTTGTGCGGCGCCTACTGGCGCTGGGGATTCCACGAGGACGGCCTTCAGAGTGCGATGCGGGTCGTGCGCGCGATCGAGGCGAGCGCGTGATGCAGAGCGCGATCTACGAAGGCTGCGTCCGCCACACGCGAAAGCTCGAGCCGCGACACGGCTTCACGAAGCGGCTCTGCATGCTGTACCTCGACCTGTCTGAGCTCGACCGCGTCTTCGCGGGACGCTGGCTGTGGGGCGTCGAGCGGCGCCGGCTCGTCAGCTTCCGCCGCCGCGACCATCTCGGCGACCCCGACGTGCCCCTCGAACGCGCCGTGCGGGAGCTCGTCCGCGAACGGACCGGACGTGTCGTCGAGGGACCGATCCGCCTGCTCACCCAGCTTCGGACCGCCGGCTACGTCTTCAATCCCGTGAGCGTCCACTACGGATTCACGGCCGCGGGCGAGCTCGACGCGGTCGTGGCCGACGTCAGCAATACGCCCTGGAACGAACGTCATGCCTATGTGCTGCCCGCTCAGAACGGCCGCGTCGACGCGCGGGTGGCCAAGCAGCTCCACGTCTCGCCGTTCCTGCCGATGGACCACGAGTATCGATTCAGCTTCGAGGCGCCGACGGAGACGCTCTCGGCGAGCATCGAGAACTTCGCCCACGGCGAGCGCGTCTTCGACGCCCGACTCGAGCTCACGCGGCACGAGATCGACGGCGAAGCACTCGCGCGCGTGCTCGCTCGCTTTCCCGTCATGAGCGCCCAGATCATCGCGGCCATCTACTGGCAAGCGTTCCGGCTGCACCGACTCGGCGCAGAGGTCCACCCCCATCCCCGCGATGACAAGCGGACGGAGGCCCTGGCTTGAGCGACGAGCTGATGGGACTGGTGATGGAGCGGGAATCGGAGCCCGCCCGCGAGCGCGGAAGCTGGCTCGAGCGGATCGCCCGCAGCCGCGTCGAGGCGGCCCTGCGCACGCTCGACGAGGGTGAGCTCGTCATCGCGAGCGGGGCCGGCACGGCGACGTTCCGCGGCACGCGCCCCGGGCCCCGCGGCGTCCTCACGGTGCTCGACCCGCGCACATGGAACGCACTCGCTTTCCGCGGCGTCCTCGGCGGCGCCGAGGCGTACATGAGCGGCTGGTGGCGGACCGACGATCTCGTCGGCGTCATCCGCGTCTTCGCCCGCAATGCAGCGCTCTTTGGCGCGGTCGACGACGGAAGCAGCTGGAAGCGACCCTGGCTCCGCCTTCTCCACCACCTGCGCGACAACGACCGCGCCGGCAGTCGCCGCAACATCCACGACCACTACGATCTCGGCAACGACTTCTTCGCCAGCTTCCTCGATCCGTCGCTGACCTACTCCTCCGCCGTCTTCGAGCAAACGGGCATGACGCTCGAAGCCGCCCAGACCGCCAAGTACGAGCGTCTTTGCCGCAAGCTCGAGCTCTCCTCCGCACACCACGTCCTCGAGATCGGAACCGGCTGGGGCGGCTTCGCGCTCCACGCCGCCCGCACCCGCGGCTGCCGCGTCACGACGGCGACGATCTCCCGCGAGCAGCACGCCCTCGCCCGCGAGCGCGTGGCACGCGAAGGCCTCGCCGGCCAGGTCGAAGTCCTGCTCGAGGACTACCGCGATCTGCACGGGACCTACGATCGCCTCGTCTCGATCGAGATGATCGAAGCCGTCGGCCACCGCCACCTTCCCCGCTTCTTCGAGGTCTGCGCGAATCGGCTCGCCTCGGACGGAGCGATGGCGCTGCAGGCGATCCTCGTCCCCGAACGCTGGTGGGAACACTCGAAGCGGAGCGTCGATTTCATCAAGCGCTACATCTTCCCGGGCGGCCAGCTCGTCGGCCTGGGCGCGATCTCGCAGGCGCTGGCGGGTACGGCCCTTCGCCTCGTCCACTACGAGGACATCACACCGCATTATGCGGAGACTCTCCGCCGCTGGCGCGAACGCTTCCTCACGAGCCGCGCCGAGATCGCGGCGCTCGGCATGGACGAGCGCTTCGTCCGCACCTGGGAGTTCTATCTGGCCTACTGTGAGGGAGCGTTCCACGAGCGACTCAACCTGACGGCGCAGCTCGTGTTCGAGAACGGGGCGGCCCGGCGGAGCTAGAGTTTCCCCGCCGCGATCGTAAGTACGTGACCCCGAGCAAACCAACCAACCCCGCAAGCAGCTGAACGGTCGCCCTCGGCTCGGGGAGTGGTTGCGCCTTGGCCAGCACGTGCATCACCGTGTCGAAGCAGACCTTGCCGTTCTTCGAGATCTCCACGTCGATCTGGCCCGGGAATCCACCGCCTCCGACGACCCAGCCACTGTCGAAGGTTGCCGGCGGCTCGTCGGCCACCTGGAGCTCGGCTTCCATTCGCTGCTGGAGCGCGAACTCACCGCCCACGCTGTAGGAGCCTTGACCCGTGATCACCGCGTCCGGTGGCGTCGCGTACGAGCTTCCCTGAACCTTCCAGCGCGCGTCGATCATCCCGAACTCGGCGAAGAGGCCATTGTTGTCGGAGAGGGGCAGCAGCGAGAAGGTCCCCGCGAGCGGCTGCTCCTGGCCGATCGCACAGTCGCACGGATCGAAGCAACCTCGCTGGAACGTGCTGCCGTCGACGAGCGCGTAGGGGTGGATCTGCGATTCGGGAACCGGGTCGGCATCGACGACGAAGACGCGATCGAGGCAGAACAATCCATGAATCGAGATCTGGATCTGGATGTGTGGGAGACTCGGGCCGACCACCCAGCCGCTATCGAAGTGCTCGACCGCCGACTCCCCCAGGCGAAGATCGAGCTCGAGCCGGTGCTTGCGGACTGCGGTCGTGTCCGGGCTCCCGACGGTGTAGCTGCCCGAGCCGCTGACGCGCAGCTCCGGGTCGCGGCCCGGCACCTTCCAGTGGACGTCTTCGACGGCGTACCGCTCGAATCCGCCGGCGCTTCCGGTGGACCGCAGGCGGAAGGTGCCGGGCACCGGACTCTCCTGCGTCAGCGGGCACAGACAGGGATCGAAGCAGCCTTCCTGAAACGAGCTCGCCTGCGTGAGACGGTAGATCGCGTCGCCGCTCGCTATTCCAGGCAGGACGATGCCGACGGCGATGAAAACGCCCGCCAACCGGCCCAGGAGTCGCCTCGGAGCAAATCGTCGGGAAAGGTCCACGTGCCACCTCCACCGCGAAGATACGGTTGAACCAGCGCTGCACGCTCAAACCATCGCGTTACCTTGCGCCGGTCGCGGGCCGATTGCAAGCTTTTTCGCCAATCCGCGTCCTGGCGACCTGGGCTTCGCCGCCGTGGGCGGAGCCAAGCGGACGAGTCTCGGATAGCTTGGCTCTCCCGACCTACCACGGCCGCACCGGAGCCCGCTCCATGGCAGCGACCACACCGCCCCTCGAAGTGCGCGTCTCGCGGCACTTCCTGTCCTGGCTCTCGGAGTCCAGGGCGAGCCTCTTGTTCACGACCTACCAGACGAACCGGCTGTTCTTGATCGGCCTGAAGGCCGACGGGCGGCTCTCGATCTTCGAGCGGCACTTCGACCGGCCGATGGGCCTCCATGCAACGTCAGAAGACCAGCTGTGGATGAGCACGCGCTGGCAGCTCTGGCGGCTCGAGAACGCGCTGCCGCCAGGCGAGCTGCATGACGGCTTCGACCGCCTCTATGTCCCGCGCCTGGCCCACACCACCGGCGACCTCGACGTCCACGACATCAGCACGGACGGAGACGGTCGCGTCGTCTTCGTCAACACCTCCTACAGCTGCCTCGCGACGCTCTCGGAGCGCTACAACTTCGCGCCGCTCTGGCAGCCGCGCTTCATCTCGCGGCTCGCGCCCGAGGACCGTTGCCATCTGAACGGGCTCGCGATGGCAGACGGGCGCCCGGCGTATGTGACCGCGGTGAGCCGCTCGGACGTGGCCACGGGCTGGCGCGAGCGCCGCCACGAGGGCGGCTGCCTCATCGATGTCGCCTCGGGCGAGATACTGCTCGGCGACCTCTCGATGCCGCACTCGCCGCGCGTCCTCGGGGAGAAGCTCTGGCTGCTGAACTCGGGGACCGGCGAGCTCGGCTTTGCGGACCGCGAGCGCGGCCGCTTCGAGCCCGTGACCTTCTGCCCGGGCTTCGCGCGCGGACTCGCGTTCCTCGGCGACTATGCCGTGGTCGGCCTCTCGAAGCCTCGTCAGGACCGCACCTTCAGCGGGCTCGCCCTCGACGAGCGGCTGCGCGAGAAGGACGCCGAGGCGCGCTGCGGTCTGTGGGTCATCGATACGAAGAGCGGCGTGGTCGCTCACTGGCTCGAGCTCGACGGCGTCGTGCTCGAGCTCTATGACGTGCAAGTGCTGCCGGGTGTCACGCGGCCGACGGCACTTGGCTTCAAGAGCGACGAGATCCAGCGCCTGATCACGATCGACGCGGGACCGCGCCCGATCTTCCAGCCCTTGGTCACGCGGAAGAGCCCGAGGGACGCCGCCTCGCCGCCTGTTGCCGAAACGCCCGAGGGTCCGCACGACGAGCCAGCACGCGCCCCGCGGCCCGAGGCCGCGCGCGCCGCCTACGCGCGCGCCAACAAGCTGGTGCGCCAGGGCAAGCTCGAAGAGTCGATCGCGCACTACCTCGCGGCCCTCGACCACGATCCGTGCCACACCAAGGCGCTCCTCAACCTGGGCACCGCACACGCGCGGCTCGGGCACGTCGAGGCGGCCCTTGATAGCTACCGCCGCGCGCTCGCCGTCGATCCGGCCTTTGCGCAGGCGCACGCGAACCTCGCGAACCTGCTGCAAGCGCGCGGCGATCTCGCCGGCGCGATCCATCACCTCGAGGCAGCGCTTAAGAGCGAGCCGCAGAAAGCAGAGCTGTGGAACCAGCTCGGCCTCGCCCTCTACGAGGACGGCCGGCTCGACGCGGCCAGAAGCGCGTTCGAGCGCGCGACCGCA
>JANNQH010000321.1:0-5426 GCA_031400655.1 Deltaproteobacteria bacterium
TGAAGCAGCGGCTCGGCGTGCTCGAGGACCGCGAGGCGATCCGCGAGCTCACCCATCGCTACATGCAGGCGATGCACGACGCGCGCTGGGAGGATGCCGTCGACTGCTTTGCCGACGATGCCGAGTACGACCATGGCCTGCTCGGCGAGCTGCGCGGCAAGTCGGACCTGCGGACCTTCTACACGAAGTTCATGCCGGCCTTCGAGACGGCGGGCGGCTGGTCCTACGACGTGCTCGCGAATCCCTTGCTCCGGGTCGACGGCGACCGGGCCGAGGCGCGCTGGTTCCTGCTGACCTTCCTGATCGACCCGGACACGCAGAAGCCCGCCTGGGCGATGGCGACCCTCGAATACGAGTACGCGCGCGAAGCCGCAGGCTGGCGCTTCAAGAAGAACCGCTGCATCCACGAGCACATCCTCGCGCCCTACGACAAGGGCTGGGGACCCGAGGGCGGCTCGAAGCTCCCGAACGCGGCCGACGCGCTGCCGATCCAGCATTTCGACAAGATCCGCGCCCAGGGCGGCAAGCAGCGAGCGGGAAAGACATCGCGCTCGATTCGCGGCTGGACCGTGCCGACGCTGGAACCCGCAGAGGCCGACCCGCCCGGTTGAGGGCGTGGCGTGAGCCTACTGGCCGCCGCCGTGGACGTAGATCGTCTGACCGTTCACGTATGACGCATCCGGCGAGACGAGGAAGGCGACGACGTTCGCCACCTCCTCCGGCTGGCAGACGCGGCCGTAGGGCACGATCGCGTCGAGCTCGCGCATGTCGCTGCCGCCCTGCGCCGTGACGTAACGCATACCGAGGGGCGTCTCGACGAGGCCGGGGGCGACGCAGTTGACGTGGATGCCGTACGAGCGCTCTTCTTTCGCGAGCACGACCGCAAGCGCTTCGAGCGCCGACTTGCTCATGCAGTAGGGCGCATAGCCCGCGCCCTTCACCTCGGTCACCATGCTCGAGACCATCACGATATCGCCGCGGCCGAGCGTCCGCATGCGCGGGAGGACGAGGCGCGAGAGCTGGTGGGGCGCCACGGCGTTGATCTGCAATACGCGCAGCAGCGCAGCGGGTGGCGTCTCGGCGACGGGTGTTCCGTCCCAGTCGACACCGGCGTTGTTCACGAGGATGCCGATCGGGCCGAGGGCCTCGAGTGTCGCTTCGACGAGGCGCTCGCCAGCCTCGAGATCCTCGGCGGGGGCCCGCATGGCCATCGCCCGCCGGCCGAGTCCCTCGATCGCCGCGACACATCCGGCGGCTGCCGCTTCGTCGCGGGCATAGCTGATCGCGACGTCGGCGCCGTCGGCAGCCAGTCGAAGCGCGATCGCGCGTCCAATGCCTTTGCTGCCCGCGGTGACGAGGGCGACGCGGCCTGCGAGCTTCATGGCTCCTCCCGATTTCGCTCTGCGTGGTCGAGACTTTCCGAGTTCGAGCCATTCAAGCACACTCGCGGCAACCTCCGGTAGCGAGACCCGCCGTGACCGATCCGTGGATCACCGAATACACCCGCTTCGTCGTGGCGCTCGCTGCGATCATCGATCCCCTGGCGGCGATCCCGTTCTTCCTGCGGCTGACCGAGAGCTACACCCCGGAAGAGCGCCGGCGGACGGCGCGCACGGCGGCCATCGTCGTAGGGGTTGTGCTGTTCGTCGCGGCCTTGACCGGCGACACGCTGCTCTGGGTGATGGGCACGAGCTTGCCCGCCTTCCGGGTCGGCGGCGGGATCGTGATGCTGCTGATGGCGATCTCCATGCTCGAGGCGCAGACGACGCCGCTGCGCCAGACGAAGGAAGAGGTCGCGGCCTCCGGAGACATGACGGCGGACAAGATGGGCATTGCGGTCGTCCCGCTCGGGATTCCGCTGCTCGCCGGGCCGGGTGCGATCAGCGCCGTCGTGATCCAGATGGATCGCGGCACGGGGCCGGTGCACGGCCTGCTCGTGCTCGGCGGCATCGCCCTCGTCGCGGGCTCGTGCTGGTTCGTGTTCCGGCACGCCGAGAAGGTCGGGCGCGCGATTGGGCCGATCGGGCTCAACGTGATCATCCGGCTCTTCGGCCTGATCCTCGCGGCGATCGCGATCGAGACGATCGCGAACGGGCTCAAGCTCCTGTTTCCGCCGCTCGCCGGCTGAGCCGGGCTGAGCGGGTCAGGCCGAGAGGACGGGCCTAACGCCGTCCGAACCGCCGCCGGACCCGCAGCGCGGCCGGCGCGCGCAGCACCGTCCGCCGCGGCATCGCCGCCTCGCGGTCGACGAGCTCGAGGTCGGGCATCCGGCGCGTGAGGACCTCGAGGGCGACCGCCATGTTACGGCGCGCGAGATGAATCCCCGGACAGCTTTTCGGCCCGCGCCCGAAGACCAGGTTCGGCGGCTGCACGCGATCGATGTCGAAGCGGTCGGGGTCGCGCACGGCTTCCGGATCCCGGTTCGCCCCGGCGATCGCGAAGAGCACCCACGAGTCCGCCGGAATCTCGACGCCGCGGAAGCTCGTCGGCTCGCCGCGCGAGAGCCGCGGCAGCACCGCGATCGGCGTATCGAAGCGCAGCCCCTCGTTCACGGCGCCAGGGATCTTCTCGGGGTCGCTGCAGATCGCCTGCCAGGCACCAGCATGTGTGAGGAGCGCAGAAAGCAGATTGCCGAGCGAGCCGTGGGTCGTCTCGCCGCCCGTCGGAAACAGCAGGCGGACGTGGGAGAAGATCTCCTCGTCGCTGAGGCGCCGGCCGTCGACCTCCGCCTGCAGCAGCTCCGAGATCACGTCGTTCTGCGGCGCACGCCGCCGCTCTTCGACGATCGGGACCAGGAAATCGGAGAGCGATTGGCGCGCCTGGATGCCCCGCTCGGGATCGTCGCGGTAGCTGAAGAGCGCCAGCGCCCAGGCGTGGAACTCGTCTTCGCGATCACGCGGGAGGCCGAGCAGGCGGCTGATCACGAGATAGGGGAAGCGCGCCGTGAAGTCCGGCACGAGATCGAGCTCGTCCCGGTCGGCGACGCGATCGATGAGCTCGTTCGCGAGGGCGGCCATTCCGGACTGCTCGTAGCTCGCCACCGCGCGGGAGCGGAACGCGGGGGTCGCGAGCTTGCGAAACATCAGGTGGCTCGCCGGGTCGGGATCGGAGATGAAGCTCTTCCCGATCGCGGGCTCGAAGGACAGCTGGTACATGCGGTGGCCCGGCAGGACGTACTCGTCGAGAAACGCCTCCTCGAGGGCCTTGTGGCTCGTGATCACGAAGGCGGGCAGGCCGAGGAAGCGCGTCGGCTGGATCGGGCCCCGCTCGCGGAATCGACGCAGCACCTGGTGCATGGATTCGCCGGGCATTTCGTGCAGCCCGAAATCTACGTCTTCGAGGCGTGTCGGTGTCGTCATTGCGGGCGTCTCCCCTTCGATCGAAAAGCCAGGCTGCGCGGCCGGCGAATGCTCAGGCGAAGCTTGCCACGCTCGGTCCGATGCGGGCCGCGTGGGAGGCGAGTGCGTGGGAATCGAATCCATAGACCTGGATCGCGTTCGATCCGAGCATCGCGCGCAGCTCGCTCTCGGGCACGCCATCGAAGGTCGCGTGAAGCGCCGCTGCGGTATCGGGCCAGGTCCCTTCTTCGTGTGGAAAGTCCGAGCCCCAGAGAATCGTCGGGACGCCGATCTCGTGGCGCATCGCGCACTCTTCGCGGGTCATGAACGAAGCGCCGACGCTGCACTGCCGCGCCCAGTAGTCGGAAGGCTTGCGCGAGAGGCCGGAGGTCAACGTCGCCGAGGAGACCGTGCCCGCGTACTGCATGTCGAGGCGCTTCAGGAGTTCGGGGAGCCAGTCGGCGAACTGCTCGGTGAAGACGAGGCGAAGCCGGGGATGGCGTTCGAGGACACCGGACCAGAGCAGGTGCCAGAAGAGGCGGTGGGCGAACCAGCAGACCTCGGTGAAGAAGATCGAGGTCGCGCCCGGGAGATCGCCGAGCTCGAGGCCCTCGCCGCCGTGGGTGTGGATCGGCATCTCGAGCGCTTCACAGACGGACCAGATGGGCTCGAAGCGCGGATCGTGCCAGCCGGGGCCGGAGAGCGGTTGGCTGCGCAGAACGACACCGCGAAGCCCCGCCTTGCGCGCCCACTCGATCTCCGCGACCGCCGCCGCGACGTCGTCGACGATGCCGATCAGCGCGAGACCCGCGTGGCGTTCGGGCTGGGGAGAGTCGCGGCAGAAATCGGCCAGCCAGCGGTTGTACGCGCGGCAGCCCGCGGCAGCCGCCCGCGGATCCTTCGGGTCGAAGGGGTGGCCGAAGATGTTGTAGAAGGGCGGGGCGTTGCGGCCGGCGGGCTGCGGAAACAGGACCTCGGCCGCTATGCCGTCGCCGTCGAGCTGGCTGAGGCGTCGCGCTGCGCTCCAGCGCGCAGTCAGGGGCTCGCGCTCGCCGTCGCCGTCACCCGACGGGGCGAAGGGCCCGATGATCTGCGCGGCGCGCCGTGCGATGGCGGCGGGATCCGCCAGCAGGGCGTCGTAGCGGTCGCGATAGCTCGCCTCGAGATAGTCCCGGTAGACGGCGGGGGTGGCGGCGGCGTGGCAGTCGCAGGAGACGATCGTCAGTCGACTCATGGCGTCCTCCTCGTCCAAATCGGTGCGCGCGGTTTCTGGCGTGACGGACCGCGTCAATCCAGATGCAGGTTCACACCCGTGTCCTGCAACACGCGCCTGTTGTAGTCGGCATCGCGCTCGAGGCCCCCGAGCCCGATCCATTCCTCGTCGGAGAGCGAACCGCGCCAGCCCAGCAACGGCAACATGTCCGGTCCGACGGGATATCGCAGCCGCCGGTCGCTGCCCTCGATCACCTGGCGGATCTTCTGGCTCACGAGATCCGCCGGCGCCTCGGGCTTGTCGGGATTCAAGAAAAAGGCGTGGAGCCGGCGTCCATGGGGGTAGACGGTTCCCGGCGCGTACTGCGGAAGATTCGTCGTGGCCATCGCCGTGTCGATGATGCCGGGCTCGACGAGCGCGACGCGGATGCCATGGGCGGCGACCTCCTGGGCGAGGGACTCGCTGAACGCCTCGAGCGCGAACTTCGACGCACAGTAGATCGCCGTTCCGAAGAAGGCGACCCGCCCGGCGATCGAGGTCACATTGACGATGCAGCCGCTGCCGCGCTTGCGCATCGCGGGCAGGACCTGCTTCACACAGCGAATCGCGCCGAAGAGATTCGTCTGCATCACCCGTTGCATCTGCTCGATGCTCTCGTCCTCGACGGCATCGATGCTGTAGATGCCCGCGTTGTTGACGAGTGCGTCGATCGAGTCGGCATGCTCGTCGAAGACCGCGGCCACCGACGCGTCGTCGTCGACGTCGAGGGCCAGCACCGTGATCGGAAGCCGCTGCTCGCTGGCCACCTTCGCGAGGTCGCAGGCCCCGGGCTTGCGCATCGTCGCGACGACCTCGTGGCCCGCGCGCGCCAGCAG
>JANNQH010000322.1:0-4174 GCA_031400655.1 Deltaproteobacteria bacterium
CGTGTCGGGCAGATCGGCACGACTCGCGAACGACGCTCAGCGAGATTGCGACGGTCGTCGTCGACACGTCCGCCTGGTCGTCTTCGAGCTCGGGCTCCCAGGTGGAGCTCGAGCCGAGCAACGTCCCGGTGGCCGTGCCCACGTCGTGCCCGGAAGTTCGCTTCGCATGGTCCGCATGGGAAGTGGCGAACAGGGCACCGCTCTTCGTATCGAGCAGGGGATCGACGCCATCCGACGCGTACGCCGGAATCGTTCCGGCGGCGACGATCAGCAGACAGAAGAGGCCGGCAATCCATCGGATCTGCCAGCCCAGGACCATCCGCTGCTTTGCATCGGGATACAACACAGCGCGGAACCTACTGTTCCGGGCGATAGCCGGCAACTCGACGCCCGTGCGCTGCATCGCGATTGCTGGCTGCTGAACCGTTTTGCGCGTCCCTCCGCGCGACGCGGGCTTGTGTCCCCCTGGAGGAATCTGACAAACTCCCCGACGAGCGACGCCTTGGCGGAGAACGAGTCGGCCCGGCGGCACGATCGCAGTCCACGGCGCGCGATCCGGCGGGAGAGCATGGAAAGCGCCCACTCTGGAAGAATCGAGCCCGGTCCGTGGCAGGACGAGGTGTCGGCAGCCCTGGCCGAGTTCGGGTCCCTCGACGGGGCATTGCTCCCGATTCTTCACCGGCTGATGGAGCGACTGGGCCGGATTCCGCACGAAGCGGTTCCGGTGATTGCCCGAGGCCTCGATCTCTCGCGCGCCGAAGTGCACGGCGTCGTGACCTACTACTCGGATTTTCGAAGCGACGCGCTCGGGGCGAGCGTCGTCGAGGTGTGTCGCGCCGAGGCATGTCAGGCGCGAGGGGGCGAGGCGCTGCTCGCCCGCGCGCGTGCACACGCCGGCTGCCGCGACGGGGAGATCACCACTCGCGACGGCCGCCGAAGCGTCCTGCCGGTCTATTGCCTGGGTCTCTGCGCGTCGGCACCCGCCGCGCGCATCGATGGGCGATTGCATGCGCGACTGACGCCGGAGCGGCTCGACCGGTTCCTGGACGCGCCGCCTGCATCGAAGGCAACGAGCGAGATCACGGCTCATTCGCATCCCAATGCGAGCCCTCGCGCGGCCGCACCGGGAGGGCAGGCGACCATCCTCTACCTATCCAGGGATAGTGCGGCCCGGGCCGCGGGCGCCGACGAGGTGGCGGAGGCCATCGCCGCGGAGGCGGCGGCCCGAGGCGACGCGCTCGCAATCGTGCGCACCAGCTCCCGCGGCGCCTTCTGGCTCGAGCCCCTCGTCGAGCTTTCGACCGCGCGCGGCCGGGTCGGGTACGGGCCGGTGTCTCCGGCCGACGTAGCGTCGCTCTTCTCCGCCGGGTTCCTGCGCGGCGGAGCGCATGCCCTGTCGCTCGGGTCGGTCGCGGATTTGCCCTTCCTCGCGCGCCAGCACCGCCAGATCTTCTGCCGCGCGGGGATCACGGCCCCGCTCTCCCTCGCCGACTATCGAGCGAACGGCGGCCTGCACGGCCTGCGCGCGGCGCTCGCTCGCTCGCCCGAGGCGATCAGGCAGGACGTGCTCGAATCCGGCCTCCGGGGCCGTGGCGGGGCTGCTTTTCCGGCGGGCATCAAGTGGCGCACGGTGGCCGATGCGAGCGCGTCGCAGAAGTTCGTCGTCTGCAATGCGGACGAGGGCGACTCGGGGACCTTCGCGGACCGCATGCTGCTCGAGGGCGATCCGTATCTGCTGATCGAGGGCATGTCGATTGCGGCGATCGCGGTCGGGGCGACGCGGGGCTTCGTCTACGTGCGTTCCGAATATCCCGACGCGGTGCGAACGCTGCGGGCGGCGATCGCGGGCGCGCGCGACGCCGGTTGGCTCGGAGCGAGCGTGCTCGGGAGTGGGCAGGCCTTCGCGCTCGAGCTGCGCGTCGGGGCGGGCTCGTATGTCTGTGGCGAGGAGACGGCGATGCTCGAGAGTCTCGAGGGCCGGCGCGGAATCGTGCGCGCGAAGCCGCCGCTGCCCGCAGTCTCCGGGCTCTTCGGCAAGCCGACGCTGATCCAGAACGTGCTGACCTTCGCGGCGGTGCCGGCGATTCTCGCGGAGGGCGCGGCGGCCTTTCGCGCACAGGGAATGGGTCGCTCGACGGGGACCATGCCCTTCCAGCTGGCGGGTAACATCCGCTGCGGGGGACTCGTCGAGGTTCCGTTCGGCATCAGCCTGCGCGAGCTCGTCTTCGATTTCGGCGGGGGCACGGCGAGCGGGCGCGCGGTGAAGGCGATCCAGGTGGGCGGGCCGCTCGGCTGCTACGTCCCGGAAGCGAAATGGGACGTGCCGCTCGACTACGAGAGCTATGCGGCGTTCGGTGCGGGCATCGGCCACGGCGGCATCGTGGTCCACGACGATGGGGCCGATCTGGCCCAGCTCGCACGTTATGCGATGGAGTTCTGTGCGAAGGAGTCCTGTGGCAAGTGCACGCCCTGCCGGATCGGATCGACCCGGGGCGTCGAGCTGATCGACCGGATCACGGCGGAATCCCGGCCCAAGGAGCGGGCCGAACAGGTCGTCCTGCTGCGCGACCTCTGCGCCACGATGGTCGACGCCTCGCTCTGCGCGATGGGCGGGATGACGCCGCTGCCGGTACTCTCGGCCCTCGACCACTACGCGAGCGATTTCGGCCTCCCGGACGAGGAATGATCCGCTGCGCAGGGGAGCCTTCAGCTCAATGGAGCCTTCGATGTTCACCGGCCACGAGCTCGACCATGGGACGCCGCAGCGTGAATCGACGTCGATCGAGACCATCACGATCGACGGCGTGAGCGTCCGCGTGCCGAGGGGCACGTCGATCATGCGGGCGGCGGTGGCGGCCGGCGTCAAGATCCCGAAGCTCTGCGCGACCGACAGCCTCGAGCCCTTCGGGTCCTGCCGACTCTGTCTCGTCGAGATCGAGGGCCGCAAGGGAACGCCGGCCTCGTGCACCACCCCGGTCGAATCCGGCATGACCGTCCACACGCAGTCGCCCCGGCTTCAAGCCCTGCGCCGCAACGTGATGGAGCTCTACATCAGTGACCATCCCCTCGACTGCCTCACGTGTCCCGCGAACGGCGCCTGCGAGCTCCAGGACATGGCGGGCGTGGTGGGTCTGCGAAACGTCCGATACGGCTTCGCCGGCGAGAATCATCTGCGCGAGGCGAAGGACGAATCGAATCCTTATTTCAGCTTCGATTCGAGCAAGTGCATCGTCTGCAGCCGTTGTGTCCGCGCCTGTGAGGAGACGCAGGGAACGTTCGCGCTGACGATCAGCGGCCGCGGCTTCGACTCGCGGGTTTCGCCGGGCCAGAATGAGTCGTTTCTCGGGAGCGAGTGCGTGTCCTGCGGCGCCTGCGTGACGGTCTGTCCGACGGCGACCCTGCAGGAGAAGACGGTGATCGATCTCGGCCAGCCCGAGCACAGTGTGCTCACGACCTGCGCCTACTGCGGCGTCGGATGTGGCTTCAGGGCCGAGATGAAGGGCAACCAGGTCGTCAACATGGTGCCCTGGAAGGACGGCAAGGCGAACGAAGGCCACTCCTGTGTCAAGGGCCGCTTCGCCTGGGGCTATGCGACCCACAAGGACCGCATCACGAAGCCGATGATCCGCGAGCAAACGAGCGATCCCTGGCGCGAGGTCGCATGGGACGAGGCGATCGCCTTCGCGGCTGCAGGCTTCAAGCGCGTCCAGGCGAAGTACGGACGTGACTCTGTCGGAGGCATCACGTCCTCGCGCTGCACGAACGAGGAGACCTACCTCGTCCAGAAGCTCGTGCGCGCGGCGTTTGGCAACAACAATGTCGATACCTGTGCCCGCGTCTGTCATTCGCCGACGGGCTACGGACTCGGACAGACCTACGGGACGTCGGCAGGGACCCAGACCTTCGAGTCGGTCGAGGCCGCCGACGTGATCGTCGTGATCGGGGCGAATCCGAGCGAGGCCCATCCGGTCTTCGCGTCACGCATGAAGCGCCGCCTCCGTGCAGGCGCACGCCTCATCGTGATCGATCCGCGCGAGATCGATCTCGTGCGCGGCCCCCACGTCCGGGCCGACTATCACCTGGCGCTGCGCCCCGGGACGAACGTCGCCGTCATCAGCGCGCTGGCCCACGTCATCGTGACCGAGGGGCTCATCGACGAGGCCTTCGTGGCGGA
>JANNQH010000323.1:0-2445 GCA_031400655.1 Deltaproteobacteria bacterium
CGGCTCTTCGGCTACATGAATGGCGCCACCGTCTCGATGATGGTGTGTCTCGGCGATCGGCTCGGCTTGTATGCCGCGCTCGCGGAAGCCGGAGAGGTGACGAGTCGTGAGCTGGCGGCCAAGACCGGTCTCGACGAGCGCTGGGTGCGCGAATGGCTCTACGGCCAGGGTGCGAGCGGGCTGCTGGAGACTCGCGATGGCGAGCGATTCCGTCTCTCGTCGGAAGGCATCGCGGTGCTCGTCGACGAGAGTCATCCCGCCAACGGGATCGGGATGCTCTCGCAGATTCCCGATCTCGCGCGCACCCTCGACCGGCTGCCCGAAGCGTTCCGGTCGGGGATCGGACTCGCCTACGATGAGCTCGGCGCAGACGGGGCCCGGGGCATCGAACGGGGACTGGCGCCCTGGTTCCGGAGCCTGCTCGTGCCGTTCGCGTTGCCAAAGGTCGAGGGCGTCTGCGACAAGCTGCGCGCCGGGGCGCGGGTAGCGGACGTCGGCTGCGGGGCGGGGGTCGCGCTGCTCGAAATGGCAAAGGCCTTTCCAGTCTCCGAGTTCCACGGCTACGACATCTCACGCCATGCGCTCGCGCGGGCCGAGTCGAATCGCGCCGAGGCTGGCGTGTCGAACGTCTTCTTCCATGATGCGCATACGGACAAGCTGCCTGCGGATCATCGGTTCGACTTCATCACGACCTTCGATTGCCTCCACGACATGACGGATCCAGAGCATGCGATCCGCGAGATTCACGCAGCGCTCGCCCAAGACGGGACCTGGCTCGTCGCCGACATCAAGGCGCGGCCGAGCTATGCGGAGAACGTCGAGAAGAATCCGATGGCGGCGATGATGTACGGCGTCTCGGTCATGGTGTGCATGTCGTCTTCGCTCTCGGCAAAGGGGGGCGCGGGGCTCGGGACGTTGGGCCTGCATGTGGAGCTGCTCGAGGGTTGGGCTCGCGACGCGGGCTTCGAGCGCTTCGCTCCGATCGATCTCGGACATGCCGTGAACGCGTTCTATCTCGTCAGGCCGTGAGGGTGGCGGGCCCGAGCGAGCTATGCGAACGAAAAGAGTTGTACTCCCGGCACGCTCAATCAGCTCCGACGCGCGCAGAATAATCGTCGACGTCGCCCTGCACCCGCTCGCGCACGCGCTCCGTCACGGGACGACGAACTGGCGCGACGGCCCCGCCGTCGAAGCCCTCCCCCTGCGTGGCCGTTTCTATGGCGATCGGAACGTCACCGGCGAACAGCCCGCCGAATGCGTGGTCGAGGCCTTCGGTGGCCACCGTCGCTCCGATGTAGATCGCCGCGATGAACAACAGCAGGCCGAAGAATCGTTCCATGCAGGGGCCATCGGCCCGCAGCCGCGCGCGCTTGAGGTCCGGGCTGGAGGGTTGCGAGCGGGACCCCGAGTAGGCGGCGAGCTTTCGGAGCCCATTCTCCCGAGGATCAGGCCACCGGGGCTCGTGTGGATCGCAGGGACGGTCGATCGGTCTCGTCATGCAGCGACTCGACAACTCACGGACTCGCAGACGGGGCATGCTGGCCATCTCGGGGCTCACACTCGTCACCAGTCTGGTGCTGGCCCTGCTTCCCGACTCGGCTGGCGCGCAGCGGCGGGTCCAGGTCTACAAGGCGAAGCACCGCACCGCCGAGGAGCTGGTCCCGATCGCGCAGGCCGTGATCGCCGGGAGCGGCAGCGTCGCGCTGGACCGGGGGTCGAATTCACTCGTTTTGATCGGCGATCCGCGCGCCGTCGCGGACGTTCTCGCTCTACTCTCGAGCCAGGACCGCGCGCTGCGCAGCGTCCTGCTGCGCTACGACACCCGGCGCGTTCGCGACCTCGCAGTGCAGGGATATCAGGTGCGTTGGACCACCGCGACCGACTCGCTCCGCCTTGGCAATCTGCGAATCGCGCCCGATCAGGGTTCGTCGATCCGCGTGCGGGCCAGCGAGGCGATGCACAGCCTGGTGGAATCCTTCAGTGGCAAGCTGCGCGTGCTCGAGGGCGAGGCGACGCGGATCGAAACGGGGACGCTGCTGCCCTACACGACGAAAAGTCCATCCGGCACGAGCACCGAGTTCGTGAAGGCAACCACGGGCTTCGAGGCGAAGGCCCGGATCCTCGCCGATGGACGGGTGCAGGTGGATCTCGCTGCCTTCGCCCATCAGCTCCGGCTCGATCGCAATCTCGATTCGATGGCGGCCTCCACGCTCGTGATCGTGAAGCCCGGTGCCGTAGTCGTGGTCGGATCCTCGAGTGAGGTGGGCAGCGAGAATCGAGCCCGCACGCTCGACGGCAAATACTCCGTTCAGCGTCGCGACGAGACGGTCCTGTTGCTCCGCGCGGACATCGAGTAGGGGCGATCCGCCGCTCGCCCCGCCAGGCTCTCGACTAGCGGAGCGCGAGCCCCTTCAGCGACCCCTCTTCCCGCCAGTCCGCGAGGAC
>JANNQH010000324.1:0-1670 GCA_031400655.1 Deltaproteobacteria bacterium
AAGCCCGATTCTCGACGATTCACAGCGGGCGGCTCTCGCCTACGGCGACGCGACCCGGACGGAGCTCTCGACCCAAGCGGTCCTCGCGGCGGCGGTGGAGAAGACGGGCCTCGAGGATTTCGGCCCCGACGACTTCCACGAGCGCCTCGCCCTCTGGCTCGCCTGTGCGGATGACGATCCCAATCGAACGGGCCTCGGGCGGCTGATCCATTTCAACGACTGCGTGCGCTACGCCGCCGCACGGCTTCGCATTCGCGCGCTCCTGAAGCAGCATCCCGAGATAAACGACCTGAAGATCCAGAAGCCGATCATCGTGGTCGGGCTGCCGCGCTCGGGCACGACCCACCTCGTGAACCTGATCGCCGCCGACCAGCGCCTGCGCTCGATGCCGCTCTGGGAGGGCCAGGAGCCGGTGCCCGATCCCAAGGAGAAGCCCGGCCCCGACGGCATCGATCCCCGCTGGCATCGCTGCAACGCCATCTGGGAGCAGATGCGAACCGGCTCCCCGCTGCTCGCGGCGATGCACCCGATGGAGCCCGATCACATCCACGAGGAGCTCGAGTTCCTGCTCCCGGATTTCACCAGCTACAACATCGAGTGGGTCGTGCGGGCAGCGCGCTGGCGCGACTACTACCTGGCCCACGACCAGACGCCACACTACCAGGGCGCGCTGCTCACGGGACTGAAGGTCCTGCAGTGGTACAAGCCGCGTGAGCGCTGGGTGCTGAAATGCCCGCAGCACCTCGAACAGCTCGGTCCGCTGATGAAGACCTTCCCCGACGCCACGATCGTAGTGACCCACCGCGACCCCGTGTCGGTCATCCAATCCGCCGCCACGATGCTCGCCTACGGCGCTCGCATGACCTACCGCAGCA
Source organism: Deltaproteobacteria bacterium (assembly GCA_031400655.1). GTDB lineage: Bacteria > Myxococcota_A > UBA9160 > UBA9160 > UBA4427 > UBA4427. Next base: position 876 of record JANNQH010000324.1, read on the forward strand.
GCGACCCCGAGTGGTATCTCGAGTACTGGCACGATCGCGTCCGCCGGCTGCTCGAAGCGTCGGTCCGCGACCGCGCGCTGCTCCCGTCCGATCGGACCGTCGACGTGTTGTTCCACGAGTTCATGAAGGACGACATGGCCACCGTCGAGCGGATCTACGAGGTCGCCGGGCTGCCGATGACGAATGCGGCGCGGAGCCAGCTCGACGCCTACGTGACGTCGCATCCGCGCGGCAAGGAAGGCCAGGTCGTGTACGACCTGCGCAAGGATTTCGGCGCCGATCCCGGGGAGCTCCGGAAGGCGTTCCAGTTCTACTTCGACGCCTTCGAGGTGCGGGCCGAGGTGCGTTAGCGGGACGCGCAAAATCCCGTCGAACGCCGTGCCAGGTGACCCGTCCGGGCCTCGCGGGACTCGGGTGTCGGACGGCACGCGTGGACTACCGGTCGGCGTTGGCGGACATTGTGCTGCGCGTGCGTCCTCTATCTCGCCCCACGAGGCCCGAACGGGTCACTCGGGGCGCCTGCGCTGGTCGATTTCCGCGCCCCGCACCATTCGTGATGTGAAAGCCAAGCAACTCCGTCTCTCCCGGTAGTCGGCCGCCGCCGTGTACGTGAACACCCAGCCGACCTCCTCAGGTCTTCGTGACCTGTCGTCCGACCGTCGATCCGACACCGGCGCGTAGTCGTCTTCCAGACTCCGTGTGGCGTACATCCTGGTCCTGCGGAGCCGCTTGGCGTTCGCATCGAAAAAAAGCAGGACGTGGAAACGGATCAACGCAACCGCGTCGAGTGGCCCG
>JANNQH010000325.1:0-1990 GCA_031400655.1 Deltaproteobacteria bacterium
CGCCCCAGACGCGATCGACTAGGCGCAGCAGCCGTCAGTCGTGCGGGCCTCTGCGTCGGGCGCGGACGCAGCTGCCGGAGGCGCGGCCTCGCCCCGGAAGGTCTCGCTGTGCTCGAGCACCCGGTACCACTCCCAGCGCAGCCCCTGGGGCTCGACCGTCCAGACCTTGTCCTGCTTCGCATAGCAGCAGGTGGTCTCGTCCTCGACGAGGGTCTCGAGGCCGGCGGCCTTGAGCCGCTCTGTCGCGGCGGTCACCTCCTCGCCGCCGAAGACCTCGACGCCGAGGTGATTGAGTCGTTCGGGCGCATTCTTGACTTCGAAGAGCACGAGCTTGAGCGGCGGGTTCTCGATCGCGAAATTCGCGTAGCCGGGCTTGCGCTTGGCCGGCTCGGCCCCGAAGAGCTTCGAGTAGAAATCGACCGCCTGGTCGATGTCGTCGACGTTGAGTGCGAGCTGCAGTCTCATGTCACTTCTCCTTTTTTCGATCGCTATCGGGTCCGCAACCGTTCGCGTCACGGCAGCAGTTCTCGCCGAGATAACCGACCAATTCGGCGATCACGGCGAAGTCGGGCGCATAACGGATCGAGCGCCCTTCGCGTTCGCTCGTGACGAGCCGCGCACTGCGCAGCTCCTTCAGATGGAACGAGAGGGTCGCCGGGGGAATTTCGAGCTCGGTCGCGACCTGCCCGGCCGGAACCCCGACCAGGCCAGCGCGCACGAGTCGCCGGAAGACGTCGAGGCGCGTCTCCTGTGCGAGCGCCGCCAGGGCCGCGATGACTTCTTGTTTTTCCATATTTCGATATCTATCGAAATATAGGAGCGTTCGCTAGAGGGCCTCGCAAAGAAAATCACGACGGCAGCACAAATCAAATTAATCGTCGGCTACTTACGCGGGGAGTTGCAGCTCAGACCGGGTGAGGAGGAGTCCATTCCTTCGCTTACAACCCGCATCTCTCCGAACCTGATTGTCAGGGCGAGCCGCACGCCGGCAGGATCGAGCGCCCTCGATCGATCCCTGCTTCTCCTGCCGATCGTCGCGCACTTCTCATGCCGCTTGACGTGCCGCAGCCCGCCCTTATCGAAACCTTCGGGCATCAGCTTGGCGATATGACGACGTTGGGATCGCGGTGCGTGGTGGTGTGCCTGATGACGCCCCGAGCGTAGCCCGTCGAATTGCCCAACGTATACTCGCCGTGTCGTGAAAGCCCTGTCGGCAGCAGTCGGTAAAGCGCTCTGGGGGCCTGACCTGACTGGTCAGCCGGCAATCTTGCGCCTTGGCTATGCCATTGCCCGTCACCTTTACGCCATCGTCCGCGATCTCCGCTATGGCCAGCTGACGCTGCGGGCGATGAGCCTCGTCTACATCACGCTGCTGTCGACGGTGCCGCTTCTCGCGTTCAGCTTCTCCCTGATAAAAGTCTTTGGTGTCCATAACAGCCTGAAGCCCGAGCTCTACCGGCTCATGGCGCCGCTGGGGACGGAGGGCATTGAAATCACTGATGCGGTCATCAGCGCCGTCGACAGGGTGGAGGGCCGGCTGCTGGGCTCGTTGGCGCTGGCGTTATTCGTGTACACCGCCATCGCCATGGTTCAGAAGGTCGAAGAGACCTTCAACTATGTCTGGCAAGTCACCCGTCCGCGAAGCCTGGTCCGGCGGATTTCCGAGTACGTGGCCGTTCTCCTGATCGGACCCGTGGTGATGACCACGGCACTGGGCCTCATCGCCTCGATCTACAGCGACGTTCTTGTGCAGAGAGTCCTTGCCATCGAGCCGTTTGGCTCAGTGATGCTGCTGATCGGCAAGTCGCTGCCCTATGTCCTCATCATTGCGGTCTTCACGTTCCTCTATAAATTCCTCCCCAATGCCCCCGTGCAGTTGCGTGCTGCAGCCACTGGCGGCGTCCTCGCTGGAGGTACCTGGTCGTTTGTGGGTGCTGTATTCGCCTCGGCCCTGGCCTCGTCCGGAACCCGCAATGTCATCTACAGCACC
>JANNQH010000326.1:0-3169 GCA_031400655.1 Deltaproteobacteria bacterium
GGACGAGACGCGCGGGCTGCTGCGGCAATTCGTCGTGCCTTCCCTCGCGCTGGCGGCAAGCGGGGGCCAGGCCATCGCGCGACGAGGTCCGGCTAAGAAGAGGGCGCGATGACGAGGACGCGGCGGCAGATCTTGCTCGAGGGCGCGCGGCTCAGCCTCGCCGGCGTCGCGCTGTTCGGCTGGAGTGGATGCAGCGAGTCCGATCCGTGCTTCGATCCGGAGTCGTGGACGACGGGGCAGGCGAGCCTGCGCGCGTCGTTCCATTTCGCGGCGCGCTCGCCGCACGGCGAAGCGAAGCAGTGCAGCGGCTGCGAGTTCTTCCGGCCGAAGGCGGACGACGGTCACGGATGCGGTGATTGCCAGATCCTGCAGGGTTCGGTCAACGCAAAGAGCTACTGCGATTCGTGGTCGGCGAAGGCATGAGGGCCGCGAGGGACGGGATGGGCGGAGCGACGAGGAAAGTGGGTTGGATCCTGGGCGGCATCGTGCTTCTGCTTCTCGGGTGCCGCGATGCCGAAGTCGAGCCCGGCCCGATCGCCATGCGCCGGATCACCGCCGAGCAATACCGCCAGACGATCAGCGACGTCTTCGCCCCCGAGATCAAGGTCACCGGCCGCTTCGAGCCCGACGCCCGTCGCGACGGCCTCCTCGCCGTCGGCACCGCCTGGGTCAGCATCACCCCCGCCGGCTTCGAGCAGTACGACGCGATGGCGCGGCGGATCGCTGCGCAGGTTCTCGAGCCGGAGCAGCGGCGGCGTTTCGTGCCCTGCCTGCCCGCGAATCCCGAATTGCCCGACGCGAAGTGCGCGGCTGCCTTCGTGCGCAAATACGGTCTTCGACTGCTGCGACGACCGCTCGACGAGGACGAGATCGCGGGTCGCGTCGCTCTCGCGGAGGAGACAACGAAGCGGACAGGGGATTTCCATGCGGGCCTGCGGGTCGCGCTCGCAAGCCTGCTGGTATCGCCGGAATTCCTGTTCCGCGTCGAACGCGCGGTCGCCGATCCGAGCGACCGGGAGACGCTCCGCCTCGACGACTACAGCCTTGCGTCGCGCCTCAGCCATTTCTTCTGGAACACGACGCCCGACGCCGCGCTCCTCGCCGCGGCCGCGCGTGGCGAGCTCTCGACCGACGAGGGGCTCGCGCGGGAAGTCGACCGGTTGCTGGCCTCACCGCGCCTCGAGACCGGGGTGCGCGCCTACTTCTCCGATCTGCTCGACTTCGATGCCCTCGAGGACGTCAGCAAGGACACCCTCGTCTACCCGCGCTTCAGCCGACAGGTGCTGGAAGACGCCCGCGAGCAAACGCTCCGAGTCGTGGCCGATCACCTCGTCGCGCAGAAGGCCGACTTCCGCGACCTCTTCACGACCCGCAAGAGCTTCATGACCCGGACTCTCGGCCTCGTCTACGGTGTCCCCGTGCGCGCCCGCGAAGGTTTCGAGGCGATGGAGCTCCCGGCGGACAGCCCGCGCGCCGGTCTCCAGTCGCACGTCAGCGTGCTGGCGCTCCATTCGCATCCCGGCCGCAGCTCGGCGACGCTTCGTGGGATCTTCATCCGCGAGGCTCTGTTGTGTCAGGAAGTTCCGGCCGCCCCGGCCAACGTCGATTTCACCGTCGTCCAGGACGTCGCGAATCCCGACCTCAAGACCGCCCGCGAGCGCCTCGAGGCCCATCGCACCCAGGCGGCCTGTGCGAACTGCCACCGCCTGGTCGATCCCCTGGGCCTCGCCCTCGAGCCCTTCGACGGCTCGGGCATGTTTCGCGCGACCGAGAACGGCGTCCCCATCGATGCGCGGGGCGAGCTCGACGGACGCGAGTTCACAGGGCCGACCGGGCTCGGCGAGGCCCTGAGGGAGAGCGAGGCGGCGGCAGCCTGCGCGGTGCTCGGACTCTTTCGTTATGCGCTAGGCCGCGAGCCCGAGCTCGGGGAGAAGCGATTCGTGCGAGGGCTCGAAGGGCGCTTCGAAGACTCGGGGTACCGCTTCCCCGACCTGATGCGGGAGATCGCGACGAGCGCGGTATTCCGCACGACCTCCGGGCCGCGGGAGGCCGAGACCGAGGCGAAGGCCGCCGGCAAGGAGATTGGATGATGAATCGACGCACGTTCCTGCGCGGCAGCTTCGGCGGCATCGCGATGACGTTGGGCCTCCCGCTCCTCGACCTTTTTCTCGACGACGCGGGAACAGCCTTTGCTTCCGGCGCACCGCTCCCGGTCCGCTTCGGGACCTGGTTCTGGGGCTGCGGCATGAATCCGCAGCGCTGGGTACCCCCCGCTCTCGGCCAGGACTGGCCCTCGACCGCCGAGCTCGCGCCAGTCGAGTCGGTCCGGCAGCACCTCAACATCCTCTCGGGCTTCAACGTCGTGCTCGACGGCGCCGCCAATCATCCGCATATCAGCGGTGTGATCGGCATGTTGACGGGGGGCGTACCGCCGAAGCCCACGGACGTGCCGGCGCCGACTCTCGACGTGCTGATCTCGGACGCGATCGGGAGCTCGACGCGCTTCAGGTCCCTCGAGTTCGCCGCGACGGGTAGCCCGCGCCATAGCTACAGCCTGCGCGACGCCGCCTCGAGGAACGCGAGCGAAGTCTCGCCGCTTGCGCTCTATCAGCGCGTCTTCGGGAGCGGCTTCAGTGATCCGAATGCGGGTGTGTTCGTCCCGGATCCCGAGGTCCTGCTGCGAAAGAGCGCGATCTCGACCGTCGCTGAAGACCTGAAGCGCCTCGAGCGCGAGCTCGGAAGCCACGACCGCCAGCGCCTCGACGCTTATCTGACTTCGCTCCGTCAGCTGGAGCACCAGCTCGCCCTCCAGCTCGAGGCGCCGCCCCCGCTCGCCGCCTGTCGGATTCCCGGTGCGCCCGCCGCGACCGAGGTCAGCGCCGACATCGAAAAGGCGCTCGGCAATCACGCGCTGATGGGGGACATCCTTGCCCTGGCCCTCGCCTGCGACCAGACGCGGGTCTTCAATGTCGTCTTCTCGTACGGCGCCTCGAATCTCCAGAGGGCCGGCAACACGACGGGCCATCACCAGCTTACTCACGAGGAGCTCGTCGATCCCAAGCTCGGGTATCAGCCCGAGGCGACCTTCTTCGTCGACCGCAGCATGGAGGCGTGGGCGGGCTTCGTTGAAAAGCTTGCCGCCATCGGCGAGGGCGACGGCACGCTTCTC
>JANNQH010000327.1:0-9579 GCA_031400655.1 Deltaproteobacteria bacterium
TTCCGCGCGGTGGGTGTCGCGGCGGCGCAGGTAGATCGGATCGCTCGCGCGGCCGGTGTGGCCCGCGGAACCTTCTACTTCCACTTCCCGACGAAAGACGACGTCCTGCTCGAACTCGCCGCCCGCGTCAGCGCACGCATCGCGCGGCGGATTACGGCGCTGGGCGATTCTGCGCCCTCGTTGCGCGAGCTTCTCACCCGCGTGAACGATGCGATTACGGACGAGCACAGCCGCGTCGGAGAGTCGGGCCTGCTGGCCGAGATGCTGTCTTTGCACGTTCGCCGGCCCCACGATCTTGCGGATCCGTCGGGAAACGTGCCGAATCTCGTTCAAGAGCTCGCTCGCCAGCTGGCCTCGGCCGAGGCTCGCGGTCAGTTCACGGCGAGCCTGCCGGCCGAGCAGCTGGCGTTCGTTTTCGCGACGAGCCTATTCGGGATCTACGCCCGGACGCCCCGCGGCGAGGCCCTGCGCGCGAGCTGTGACGCGTGGGTCGACCTCGTGGTTCGGGGGCTCGAGTCGCGTCCCGTCCATGGGGCCAGACCGACCGGGACCCGACTTCCGTGAATTGCGATTCCCGCGTCGACTTCCTGACACATGCGGCCTCCAAACTCCACTCTTCTGGGAATCCAGATCGACCGATCCGATTCGGCCTCCGGGGGTTGCCGGTCAGTGAGCCGTGTCAGGTGGGTCTTCGGATTCGAGTAAGCGGGTTCGGGCCTGAAGGGCCATGCCGAGGTCTTGGCCTCGACGTTGGGTGGGGCGTGCCTTCGCTATGACGGTCAAGGTGCTGGGAGCGGGGAGCATGAGCGACGATTCGATCGGCGTCCTGGGCGATACGCTCGGTGACCTCGGCCATGATCTTGGCCATGACGAGGATGAGCTCGAGCTGCTCGAATTCCTCGCGGCGGATCTCGACCCGGTGCCGGCGGATCCGATCTTCCAGAAGCAGCTCGCCGACCTGCTGTGGGAGATGGTTCGCGATGGTCGCGGGGGCCGTCCGCGCAACCACTGAGCGGCTCCTGTTTTTCGGAGCATTGCCCGCAGCGCGTCGCGCCGCACGGTCGTGGTGATTGATCCCGGACCGGCGACTGGATTAGGTTCGGCGCAATGCGGAATCCCATCCGCCTGAAAAATCTCCGGATTCGCTTTCTTCCGTACATCGTCGTCGGACTCGTGATCCTGGTGTTGCGCGAGCCGCCGCCCGAGGGTTGGGCCATGGGCCTGCCGTTCATCACCGCAGGCGCTCTCCTTCGCAGCTGGGGCGCAGGCCATCTCGTCAAGAATGACTCGCTGACGACGACGGGCCCCTACGCCCACCTTCGGCATCCGCTGTATCTCGGGACACTTGCCGTGGCGACGGGCTTCGCGCTGCTGCTCGGCGGCGTGTGGTCCCTCATGTTGCTCGCCGGCGTATGGCCCTGGTTCGCATTCCACTATTTCCCGCGCAAGGATCGCGTCGAATCGGCCCGGCTCGCGGCGCTTCACGGCGCGGCCTTTGTGCGGTACCGCGCCGGGGTGCCGGCGCTCTGGCCGCGGGCTCGGGCCTGGCGAGACGATCGGGATCCGGCCGCACACGTTGCGGAGCCGTCGAGCACGACATGGCGTCTCGAGCGTTATTCGGACAACAACGAGCTCGGAACCGTGATCGCGATCCTGGGGGCGCTCCTGATGTTCGGACTGCGAGCGGGCTCATGCGCGGGTTGAGCTCGTTCGACTCGAGCGTCCGAGGACTGTCGCGGTCGACGGTCGGAGCGCGAATCCGCGCGGTCCTGTCCCGCGGCGGCTGGGCCAATCCCGACGTGTTCCTGGTCGAGTCGGACGCGGGGCTCGTGGTGGTGAAGGACTTCGCGGGGCGACGGTGTCTCGTGCGCCGATACCTGGGCCCCTGGCTCCTCGATCGGGAGCAGATCGCTTATCGACGCCTCGACCGGGTCGCCTCCGTGCCGCGACTACTCGGCCGACTCGATTCGACCGCGATCGTCGTCGAGTACCGGCCCGGCAGCTTCCTCTCGCGCAGCCTCGCCGGGCGTCTGCCGGCGGGGTTCGTCGACCAACTCGAGGGCGCGATCGAAGAGATGCATCGCTGCGGCGTGGTGCATCTCGATCTTCGGCATCGAAGCAACGTGCTGGCGGGGGAGGACGGTCGGCCGGTCGTGATCGACTTCGCGTCGGCGCTGGTCTTCGACGTGTCGACGCGGCGAGGGCGGATTTTCGTGCGGATGCTGGCCGGATTCGATCGGCGTGCGGTGCAAAAATGGCGCATCCGCCTCGCCTGAGGACGCGCATCGGCGGGCCGTTTCGCAGCGCGACCGATCGATCACGCGGGCACCGCACGGAGCTCTCGAGCAATCAGTCAGGAATCAGCTCGGAATCAGCTCGGGGAGCTCGGCGGGCTCGCGCGGGGCGAGCCGGGCGATGTAGTGCCGGAAACACTCAAGCGTGAGGCGCGCATCCTCGATGGCGCGATGGGCGACGCCACCCGCGCCGAGGAGCCCTGCGGTCGTGGCGGCTTGACGCAGCGAGATTGCGCGAGCGGGCTCCCCCGAAACCAGCGACCAGGCGTAGTAAAGCGTCGCGAGATCGAGGACGTGATAGTCGAAGGGGTAGGGTATGGCGCAGCTGCGGAAGGCGCGTTCGAGGAACAGCGCGTCCATCCGCACGTTCTGCCCGGCCGGCACCACCTTCCGATCCCTGGGCAGCATGGCGACGATCTCACCGAGCACCTGGCGCAGCCCCGGTGCCTGCGCCCAGAGCTCGGCGTCGTAGCCGAAGATCGCCGCCGCCTCGGGCGTGATCCGCTCGGGGCGTGCGCGCACGCGCCAGTGTCCCTCCGCGAGCTCGTTCAAGCGGGCGTCGGTCAGGATCACGCCGACCTCGGTCAGATCGTGGAGATCGACGTCGAGTCCGCCGAATTCGCAGTCCAGGAAGGCGAAGGCGAGCTCGCTGCTCATGCCCGGTCGCGACCGCTCGGGCAGGCGCAGCGGCGGGGCGGGAGGGTCGGGGAAGAGATCATGGTGCTCCCAACGGGACTCGAACCCGTGTTTCAGCCTTGAGAGGGCCGCGTCCTAGGCCACTAGACGATGGGAGCCGACCGGAAGGCGGCCGAGACTAGCTAGGTCGCAGCGAGCCTGTCAACCCGAGGGGCGGGTGATGGCGTGTCCTTCGCGAGGACCTCGCTGGCGTTCCGCTCAGATGCGAATCGGACGCGAGTCGGACGCGAAAAGGTGCCCATATTCGTCGCCGGTGAACGCTTTTCGCTGCTTCGTGGCGGCCGTCACGCCGGAGCGTGTCCCTGGCCCGGGCCCGACTCGGGGGCCGATCCGGGAGCATTGCCTCAAGGGTGCGGAATCTCTTGCCGATGGGCATTGCATTGTGTGTCCGCTGGCACGTGAGTTGCTCTCCCTCATGGGGGGCGGGGCGTGGCGGCGATGTTCGCAGCGGTGCGGATGGCCCCACAGGGAGAATCCAATGTCTGGGATGTTCGTGAAGCGTTCTCGGGGTTTCACTTTGATCGAGCTCATGATCGTGGTTGCGATCATCGGTGTGTTGGCTGCAGTCGCGATTCCGTCGTTCGTCAACTATCAGCTGTCTTCGAAGCGGACCGAGGCCTACGCGAACCTCTCGGCGCTCGCCAAGTCACAGAAGGCCTATTACGCGGAGTACAACGAGTTCGTTCCGGTGCTGACCGAGCCCTCGAACACACTGGGCGTCAACCCCACGACCACGAAGCGCAGCAAGGCCTCCATCGACACCGCCTTTTCCACGGTCGGGTGGGTTCCCGACGGCGACGTCTTCTTCGACTACGACACCGCGACCGCGGCGGACCCTGGTTTGGGAACGTGCACCTGTGTCGACGCTTGCTTCACCGCGACGGCCTACGGTGATCTCGATGGCGACGGATTGATTTCTGCCATGATCTACGTGCATCCGGACACGCTGGGCAACGACTGCTCGTCCGCCCTGTTTCCTGGCCTCACTGCGCCGCTCGACACCGCCGGCGTCCGGATGTACGACGAAGTCGCGCGGGCGATGCTGTGGGACGATTTTTAGAGCGACGCGCAACGAGCACCCGGCATTTCGATCCGGAATCCACCCGGAGGACGAAGCCATTCGACAGCGTGAGAAGGGGCACGAGTTGTCGAGAAAGTGGATCCAGATCGGGCTGCTCATCGCGTCTGTGGGCTGCGCGGGCTGGGCCCACACACGCTTGCCGATCACGCAGGCGTCGACGAAGCGACTCGGCTTTATCCCTGATCCGAATCATGCGAGCGCGCTCGCCCTCGGATTCGATGCGATCCTGGCCGACTATCAATGGCTGCGGGCCGTGCAGGTGGTCGGCGGGGCCGAGTCGGTCGATCGCGAACGAGCAAGTCAGCTCGGGCAGCTCGTCGACGTCGTCACGACGCTCAATCCCCATGTGGATCACCCCTATCGCTTCGCGGCGATCTGGCTGACGTACGACGAGGAGCAGGTCCGGGAGGGCATGCGACTGCTGCGCCGGGCGACGCAGTTCCATCCCGGCGATTGGCGCAATCATTTCTATCTGGGCTTCGCCCAGTTCTTCTACCTCGGAGAGTACGACCCGGCGGCTGACTCGCTCGAGCGGGCGATGAAGCTTCCCGGCGCACCCGCCTATCTGCCGCGCCTCGTCGCTCGGCTCAAGGCCCAGTCGGGGGATATCGAAGTGGCCGAGGTCTTCCTGCGTGAGATGTTACGGGGCAGCCAGGATCCCGAGGACCAGGCGAGGATCCAGATCGCGCTCGACGAGATCGAGATCGAGTACAAGGCGCGCCATCTCGAGCGGGCTCGCCATGCCTACCAGAAACTCGCGGGTCGAGACATCCACTCCGTCGACGAATTGATCCGGGCACCCCACCGCATGCTCGAGAAGCTGCCGAGCCCCGAGCCCGACGCGATTCCGAAATCGCTCTTGCGCGGGTCGCTGTGGAAGATCGATCCGAAATCCGGGCAGATCGTGTCGAGTTATCTGGGCAGACGCTATGAGGTTCACTACTCGCCGGTGGATCGGACACGGATCGAGCAGTGGGAACAAGCGAGGGCCGCGAAGCTGGAATCGGGAGGAGGACGGTGAGCGGGACAGGCCGGGCAGTCGTGCATGTCGGGAATCTCGTCAAGGATTTTCGCGTGGGATTCGGCATGCGTCGGAGGCGGGTGCTCTCCGACGTGAGCTTCAGTGCGTTCGAGGGCGAGATCTTCGGCTTCGTCGGACCGAACGGCGCCGGCAAGACGACGACGCTCAAGATCCTGATGGGCCTGATCCGGCCGACCTCGGGATCCGCGTCGATCCTGGGGCGCAACGTCGCCGAGTCCGAGTTTCGCGATCAGATCGGTTTCCTGCCGGAGAACCCGTATTTCTATCCCTTCCTGACGGCGCGCGAGATCCTCGATTTCTACGCTCGTCTGTCGGGCGTCGAGACCCGCCGGCGCGCCGAGCGGGTCGCAGAGCTGCTCGCGATGGTGCACCTCGACTACGCAGCGGACATGCGCCTCAAGACCTTCTCGAAGGGCATGCTCCAGCGGGTCGGCGTCGCACAGGCGCTGATCCACGACCCGAGCGTCGTGTTCCTCGACGAGCCGATGAGCGGACTCGATCCGATCGGGCGCCGGGAAATCCGCGAGCTGATTCTCGCGCTGCGGGCGGCCGGCAAGACGGTTTTCATGAGCACTCACATCCTGTCCGACGTCGAGCTGATCTGCGATCGCGTCGCGATCATCGTGAAGGGCGCGATCCGCAGGCAGGGACGCACCCTCGAGCTCGTGGGCGATGGAACATCTTCGGCACAGATCGTCGTGTCGGCGCTGTCGGCCGATGCCGCAGATGCGATCGAAGCGGGGTTCTCCGTTTCACTGCGCGGGTCGGGGGATCGCGTCGAGATCTGCACCGAACCGAAAGACGTCGAGGAGATCCTTGGCATCGTGCTGCGCTCGGGCGGGCGTGTAATCGAGGTCAAGCGGCTTTCCCAGTCGTTGGAGGACGTGTTCATGGAGGCCGTGCGCGCGGCGGAGGGAGACCGATGAAATCGCTCATCCGGATCCTGGCGCTCGCCGCGAACACCTTCCGCGAGGCAATTCGCAACAAGCTCCTGTACACCCTGCTCGGATTCTCGATTGTCATGATCGGTGCGGGCGTCCTGCTGGCCACACTGTCCTATGTCGAGGTCGACGAGATCCTGCAGGACATGGGCATGGCCGCCATCCGCCTGTTCAGCTCCGGCATCGCCATCTTCGTCGGCGTCGGTCTGATCCACAACGAAGTCGAGCGCCGCACGATCTTCACGATCCTCTCGAAGCCAGTCTCGCGCGGCGAGTTCCTGGTCGGCAAATGGGCGGGCCTCACGTTCACCGTCTGGCTCCAGCTCGTCCTCATGGCTGCCGCGTTCGCGCTGGTCTCCTGGCTGGCCGGAGCCCCTCTCGCCGCCCCGCACGCTCTCGCGATCGCATTGATCGGCTTCGAGCTGATGGTGCTGGTCGCGCTGGCGACCTTCTTCTCGTCGTTCTCGACGCCCATGCTGTCCTCGTTCTTCACTTTCGGTCTCTGGCTGATCGGGCACCTCTCCCGCGATCTCTATCTGCTCGGACAGCAGTCGGATCAGGCGTCGGTCTCACGGCTCGCCGGCGCACTCTATGCGGTGCTCCCGGATTTCGAGATCTTCAACAAGAGCCTCGAAGCCGTGCACGGTCTTCCCATCCACGGCTTCGAGATCGGTTTCGCGATGCTGTACGCAGTCGGTTATTCGGGCTTCATCCTCGTGCTCGCAGCGGCGGTCTTCAGCCGCCGGGATCTCAAGTAGCCACGGCGCGTCGACAATCGGTGCCGCGACGGGTCGATCCCGCTCGAATCGCGTAGAGTGGGCCCGCGTCGAGGGCGAGAGGGGAACCGTTCAAGATGTCGATCGAGATCGCGCCGGGTGCGCTGCTACCGATGGCGCTCGTCGTCGGCCTCTTGATCGGCTCGTTTCTGAACGTCGTGATCCACCGAGTTCCCGCGGACCTCTCGATCATCTCGCCGCCCTCGCATTGCCCGAGCTGTCGTTCGCCGATCGCGCCGTGGGACAACATCCCGCTGCTCTCGTACTGCTGGCTGCGCGGGCGGTGTCGGCAATGCGGAGTCTCGATCTCGCTGCGCTATCCGGCCGTCGAGCTGTTGACGGGCTTGCTCTTCCTGGTGATCACATGGCGCTTCGGGGCGAATCCCTGGACGCTCGTCTACTGCGCCTTCGCGGCGGCGCTCGTGGCCACTGCGATGATCGATTACGACCATCAGATCATCCCGGATGGGCTCTCGCTCGGGGGGCTGGCGGTGGCGCTCGTCGTCGTGCCGCTGGTTCACTGGCACGACGGCCTCGCCTACGTCGACGCGCTCGTGCGGAGCGCCGTCGGCGCCGGACTGGGCGCCGGCGTGCTCTGGGTAGTCGCCTTCCTGCATGCGCGCATCTCGGTCGCGATGGGTCGTCAGTTCGAACATTGGCCTGGAGACGGTCTGGCGCCGCCACGGCCTCACGAGGCGGACTACTGGCTCTGGTTTCCGGGACTGGGCCTGGGCGACGTCAAGCTGCTTGCGATGATCGGTGCCGTGTTGGGCCCTGTCGGCGTGCTGGACTCGATTCTCGCTTCTTCGCTGGTCGGACTCGTGCTGGGCGGAATGCAGGCGGTCATGCGGGGCGCACTGGGGAGCCCCTTCGGATTCGCGCCTGCGATCGCGGTGGGGGCCGTCGCGACATTGTTCCTGCCCCGGCTCTGGCTGCTTCGGATCTTCGGCTAGCTCGGCGGCGGCGTGCTGCCAGCGGCGTCCGCCCGGGCGCGGATCCAATCGGTGGCGTTGCGAAGCCGCGCGAGCACCCGATCCCGGCCGGCGACCTCGAGAGTCTCGTAGATTCCGGGTGACGCGGTCGTGCCCGTGACCGCCACGCGCACGGGCTGCGCCAGCTTTCCGAGCTTCAGGTCCCCTGCTGCCTTGCACGCCTTCTCGAAGGCGGATTCGATGGACGCCGCGTTCCAGTCGCTGAGTGAGGTCAAGGCCGCGATCAGCTGCTCGAGACCGTCGAGGGCGGCGGGTCGCAGATGTTTGTTCGCGGCTTCCGGCTCGATTTCGATGTGTTCGACCAGGGCGAAGCGCGCCTTCTCGGCCATCTCGACGAGCTGCGTCGATCGCTCGCGCAGGACATCGAGGAGCTTGTCGATCGCCTCGTCGCGCACGACCTTGCGGCCCGAGACGACGTCGAGAAAGGGACTCGCGGCCTCGAATAGCGAGCTCGCGCTGCGCTGCTTCAGGTAGTGCTGGTTCAGCCACGCGAGCTTTGCGAGATCCGCCTGGGCGCCCGAGCGGCCGACGTGGCCGAGGTCGAAGTGCTCGATGATCTCGGCGGCGGAGAAGATCTCCTGATCGCCGTGGGACCAGCCGAGGCGCGCCAACCAGTTGAGCATCGCCTCGGGCAGATGGCCGTCGGCGCGGAATTGCTGAAGCGACACCGGATCGCGTCGCTTCGAGAGCTTGCGCCCGCTCTCGGAGACGATCAGGGGCACGTGGGCGAAAGTCGGGACCGGCGCGCCGATCGCCCGGTAGATCGCGATCTGGAAGGGTGTGTTGCTGTGGTGGTCGGCGCCGCGGACGACGTGGGTGATACCCATGTCGATGTCGTCGACGACGACGGCGAGGTGGTAAAGCGGAGAGCCGTCGCTGCGGCGGAGGATGCCGTCGCCAATCTCTGAGGCCTCCTGTCCGCTCGGTCCGAACACCAGATCGTCCCAGCGGAGCGCGTGGTCCCGTTCGATACGCAGCCGCACCGTGTGCGGGCCACGATCCGGTCCGAGAGCCTCGTCGCGACAGCGCCCGTCGTAGTTGCCTTTACCACCGGCGGCGATGTCCGCGGTCCGGCGCGCCTCGAGCTCTTCGCGCGTACAGACGCAGCGATAGGCGCCGCCACGGTTCAGCAGCGACTCCACGACCTCTCGGTGGCGCTCCGCCCGCTCGCTCTGGCGGTAGGGTCCCTCGTCCCAGCCGATGCCCAGCCATTCGAGACCCTCGAGCACGGCCGCTTCGGATTCCCGGGTCGAGCGCTCGAGGTCGGTGTCCTCGATCCGCAAGATGAAGGTTCCCCCGGCTTTGCGGGTGAGGGCCCAATTGAAAAGGGCGGTGCGCGCACCCCCTATATGAAGAAACCCCGTGGGGCTTGGTGCGAAGCGAGTGCGAATGCTGGACATGCGGCGGGCAGCATATCGCAGGCCTCGGACTGCGAAGCGCCTCGCCTTGGCGTCGAGGGGGCCCGTGCGCTATTTCCCGGTCGTGCGCGCTGCCCAGCGCTAGCCTTCATTGGCTCTCAACCCCCTACAGAGCGTGTCGGATGGTCGGGAATGTCCCGTGCCGGCGACGGATCCCTGCCGATGTCCGAGTTCAAGCTCCTGATCGATCGGCTGACCGACAAGCCGCAGCGCTTCGAGTACGAGGCCGAGGCCGGCTGGTGGTCCGCGCGGACTGGGAGCGACGACCAGAGCGACGAGGCCCGGGTGGCTCGACCGTTCCGGTTCGAGCTGGCTGCGAGCCGGATGGGCGAGGGAGTG
>JANNQH010000328.1:0-7320 GCA_031400655.1 Deltaproteobacteria bacterium
CCCGCCAGCTCCTCGAGGCAGCGCACGACCTGCCGGCTGTAGCCGAACTCGTTGTCGTACCAGACATAGAGCACGACGTGGCTGCCCTGGGCGAGGGTCGCCTGCGCGTCGACGATGCCGGCGAAGCGATTGCCGACGAAATCCGTCGAGGCCGCCTCGGTCGAGTTCACGAAATCGATCTGGTTCTGGAGGTCGCCTTCGAGGGAGGTCTTGAGCAGGAACTCGTTGAGCTCCTCGCGCGTCGTCTCGCGATTCAAAAAGAGGCTCATGACGGCGAGCGAGACGTTCGGTGTGGGAACACGGATCGCGTTGCCGGTGAGCTTGCCCTTCAGCTCGGGCAGGCATTTCGCGACGGCGCTCGCGGCACCCGTCTCGGTCACGACCATGTTGAGCGGTGCGGCGCGGCCGCGGCGGGCCTTCTTGTGGTAGTTGTCGATCAGGTTCTGGTCGTTGGTGAACGAATGGATCGATTCGACGTGGCCGGCCTGGATGCCGTACTCGTCGCTCACGACCTTGAGCACCGGGACGATCGCGTTCGTCGTGCAGCTCGCCGCCGACAGCACCGAACCCGCCTCGCGCAGGCCGTGATGGTTCACGCCGTAGACGATATTCGGGACGTCGCCCTTGCCCGGCGCGGTCAGGATCACCTTCGAAGCGCCCGGAACCTCGAGGTGCTTCGCGAGGTCTTCACGCGTCCGCCAGGTCCCCGTATTGTCGACGACGATCGCGTCCCGGATCCCGTATTTCGAGTAGTCGCATTCCGCGGGGCTGTTGGCGTAGATCATGTGGACGAGATTGCCGTTGATGACGAGCGCCTTCTCGTCCTCGTCGATCAGCACCTCTCCGGAGAAAGGGCCGTGGATCGAGTCGCGACGCAGTAGGCTCGCGCGCTTCTCGAGGTCGCCAGCGCCACCGGGCCGGACGACGATCGCCCGCAGCCGCAGGCTGTCGCCGCCGCCGGTCTTGCCCGCCAGGATGCGGGCGACCAAACGGCCGATGCGGCCGAAGCCGTAGAGTACGACGTCCTGGGGACTCGGGCGGATCGAGGACTTGCCCGTCGCGATGCCGGCGAGCTCGTCGCGGACGAAGTCGGCGACAGAGACGCTGCGCGAGCGGCCGCGCCAGTGGGTGACGAGGTTGCCGACGTCGATGCGGGCGGGGCCGAGGTCGAGGACCGCCATCTCGACGAGGATCGGGTAGACCTCGGTGATGTGGATCTCGCTGTCGACGTTGACCCGGGCGCTGCGGTGGTGTTCCTGGATCTCGAGCGGCGACTTGTTGACCAGGGAGTTCCCGAACAGCGTCACGATCACACCGTGCTCGCGGTAGAGCTCGCCGATGATCGGCACCATGGCTTCGGCGTAGCGTTGCTGTTGCGTCCAGGCCTGGAGCGTGCGCTGGGATTTTTCGCTCGTCTTGCTCGTCAAAGAGTGCTCTCCTCGTAATCCCCGCTTAGAGTTCCTACTCGAGCTCGAAGGGTAGTCGCAGCCGGGCGGGTGGACGTGACGAGTTTTAGCAAAACCGACCCGGGGGACCGAGCACCGAGTCTCGCCGTCCTGTTCTCGGTCATCGTGGTCGACCTGATCGGGTTCGGCATCGTCGTCCCCATCCTGCCCTTCTGGGCCGAGCGTTTCGGCGCGGATGGCTCGACGCTTGGGCTCTTGTTGGCGAGCCACGCCGGGATGCAGCTCGTGGGCGCCCCGATCTGGGGCCGGCTCTCCGATCGGATCGGCCGCCGGCCGGTCATGTTGATCACGATCGCCGGGACCGCCGTCTCACTCCTGCTGCTCGGTTTTGCCACCTCCCTGCTCCAGCTCTTCCTGGCCCGGCTCCTGTCGGGTCTGTTCGCCGCCAATATCTCGGTCGCGACCGCCTACCTCACCGACGTCACCGACGCGGCCGACCGCACGAAATGGATGGGCATGATCGGCGCGAGCTTCGCCGTCGGCTTCACCCTCGGCCCACCGCTCGGCGGCCTGCTCACCCGCATCAGCGACAGCACCCCGATGGAGTTCGCCGCCGGCCTCGCCGCCATCAATTTTCTGTGGGCCTGGCTCCGGCTGCGCGAGCCCGAGCAGCATGCGCGACGCGAGCCCGACCGCCTCACGAACCGCTTCGAGGTCCTGCGCCAGCCGGAAGTCGCACGGCTCTGCATCGTCTACTTCCTCTTCACCTTCGCCGTGACCCAGCTCGAGACGACCTTCGCTCTCTACATGGCCCACCGCTTCGGCTTCGACGAGCTCGGCGTCGCCCTCGTCATGCTGGCCATGGCCCTCATCATGGGGACCATCCAGGGCGGCGGCATGAAGCGCCTGGCGGCGCGCTTCCAGGAGCGGCGCCTCGTGCTCGGCGGTCTGGCCCTTCTAACCGTCGCCTTCGCCGCGCTGCCGATCCCCGGCTCGGTCGCGGGGCTGATGCTGCCCCTCGCGCTGGCGGCAGTCGGCCGGGCGCTCGCGCAGCCGCCGATGATGAGCCTCGTCTCGCTCTATTCGAATGAGCGCTCTCGAGGGATGGTGCTCGGCGTATTCCAGTCTTCGGCGTCGGCGGCGCGAGTCGTCGGCCCGGTCGTGGCCGGGCTGCTGTACGACGCCAACGCGACGCTCCCCTATCTCGCGGCCGCGGGGCTCACGGCGGTCGCCTTCGCGATCGCGCTAGCGGTGCACGAGCGGGGCGACGCCGCGACCGCCTAACGGACTTCGACAGCGATGCGTGCCTGCGCGAGCAGAGCCGAGCGGTCGGCATGCAGCTCGGGATTAGAGGGATCGCGCTCGAGGGCGCTCTCAAGGGCGGACAGCGCGTCGTACCAGAGGCCGGCCCTGGCCGCGCGCAGCGACTCGGCGCGCAGTGCGGCGATCTCGGCTTCCCGCCCCCCGCCTCGGCCCCGGCGGTCTTCGCACGCGCGGCGTTTCCATCGGACTCGAGCGCCAGCGGCATCGCGATCCGCTCGATCGAGCCCTCCGCGAGCTCGTCCTTCGAGCGGCGGTGGGCGTCGTGGACGAGGGCGACGAACCAGCGATAGGTCTTGTCGGGCGAAAGCACGACGCCGAGGGACTCGAGCTCGAGGGCGTGGACGCCCGCCGCCACCGGAGCCGGCAGACTCAGCCCGACGACGGGCTCGATCGCGTCGTCGTCGACGACCGTGATCTCGATGCGCGTCGTCGTCGGCTCGGAGAGATGCCAGTAGAGCGTTGGCGAGGCGCTGGTCGTGAGGCCCACGTGATCGGCGGGTGCGAGCACCGCCACCCGGGTCTTCCCGCTGCCGATTCCGCGCGTGCCCGCACCCGCGGTATGGCGCGCGCTGCCGCGGCTCGGCGGGACGTAGAGCATGGCCGCGGCGTCGAGCTTCACCGGCGCGGCCGTCCCGGAGGCCGGCTTCACACCGGGCGCCGGCGGCGCAGGGGCCACGACCGGTGCGGACTTCGGGTCGCCGTCTCGAGCCTCCGCTGGATTCGCCGCCCAGCCGGCCTCGCTCATCGCGAGAGCCGCGGGAAGTACCCAGGCCAGCTGGCCGCCCGATCGAGATCGCCTTCGTGTCATGACTCGTCCTCCCTTCGTCGACCGCCCCGTTCGCCTAGCACGCGATACAGCTGGATCGGCTCCGATTTACCCTTCAGCGAATGGACTCCGAGATCCTCGAGCACAAAGGCGTCGCCGAGCAGGCGCCGCGTCGACTCGCCGATCAAGACACGCTGTAGCCCCTCTCCGCCGTCCGGTGCGTTCGGGTCCGCGAAGCCCTCGAGGCGAGCGGCGGTGTTGATCGTGTCGCCGACGGAGGTGTACTTCATTCGCGCGTCACTGCCGATCGCGCCGACGACGGCGGGGCCGGTGTAGAGGCCGATCCGTTGGCGCGCCAACGGCAGGCCCTGCGCCGCCCAGCCGCGATTGCACTGCTCGAGCGCGCGCCCCATCGCCAGCGCGCAGGCAACCGCCTGGTGCGCGTCACGGGCGATCGCCTCGGGCGTCTCGCTGGGAATGGGCACACCGAAATTCGCCTTGATGCCGTCGCCGACGTAATCGTCGACGTGGCCGCCGTGGGACTCGATCACGCGCGTCATCGCGTCCATGTAGGCATCGATCCAGGCGAGCAGGCCCTCGGGATCGAGCTTCTCGGCGGCGGTGGTGAAGCCGACGAGATCGGACAGCAGCGCCGTCAGCGTCACGCGCCGGGGCCGCGGACGACCGCCCTGCATGATCGCGTGGCGCTCGCGCCAGAGCTCGTCGGCGACCTTGCTGGACGAAAAGCGGCGGAAGAGCGAAGCGAGCTGACGCTGGGCGCGCGCCTCCGATCGCGCGCGTACCGCGAAGGCGAGCCCGCCGCCCGCCACGGCCGCGAGGGCGGGCGTCACGCTCGGAACCCAGAAGCCCGCGCCGAACAGCATCCCGGCGAGCGCAAAGGGGATCAGGGCCACTAGCACGAGCACCGGAACGACGACGCCGAGGGCGCCGATGCCGAGGGACGCTGCGATCGCCAGCGCGCCGAAGCCGAGCGAGAGCGCGACCTCGGCGAGCTCGGACCAGCTCCGGCGCGGCGCATCGCCCGAGAGCCCGGCGCGAATCAGCTGGTCGGTGAGCTGCGCATGGAGGCGATGGCCCTTCACGATCTGCGACGCCGAGACCGGTGTGTTGAAATCATCCTTCACGCTCGGCGCGTCGGTGCCCACCACGACGACG
The DNA here is from genome assembly GCA_031400655.1 of Deltaproteobacteria bacterium. Taxonomy (GTDB): domain Bacteria; phylum Myxococcota_A; class UBA9160; order UBA9160; family UBA4427; genus UBA4427. Next base: position 4,672 of record JANNQH010000328.1, read on the forward strand.
CGGTCCCGGATCCGCGCCGCGTCGAGGCGACCCGAGAGAACCTCGTCGAGGGTCAGACTCTCGAATCCAGCGGCGGCGCGCGCGAAGTCGAGGGGGATCTGGTAGCCGCCCGCATCGAGTGCGGCGTAGGCGCCGTAGTCCTCTGCGAGCGGGATGAGCGCGGTCGCGCCGATTCGCACCCGATCAGGATCCGCGGGATCGGATCCGACCGCGATCCCGCGCGCCGCCAGATGAAGGCTCGCGAGTCGCAGCGCGAGCGAGACGTGGGCGGTGCCATCAGCGTCCCAGGCGTAGAGGTAGCCCCGCCGCACGATCCGCCCGGGGTCGACCAACATGTTGTTGAAGCCGACCTGCGCGGCGGCGGCAAAGGCCGGCGCCGAGATGCCGGCCACGTCTCGCGCGGGCAGCAGCTCTGTCCACACGATCTGCGAATGGCGCTCCACCGCCCCCGCGAGCGCCGCCCAGCCCGACAGGTCGCTCTTCCCATAGCTCGAGGGCGCCGGGCGATAGAGGTCGACGCCGACCGCGCTCGCGCCGAGCGAGGCGAGTGTGTCGAGGGCGGAGGCCAGCAGCGCGTCGGGGATCGGATAGCCGTGTCGCTCGAAATCCAGCTCGGAGAGCGACAACACAACCACCGGCGCCGCATCGGCTCGCTCTTTTGCGGAGAAGGTCCGCACCCAGCGATCGAAGACCGAAAGCTCCGCCGCCTCGAGCACACCGAGGCGGGCCGCGACGAGCACCGCGAAGACGGCGACCGCTCCCATCAGGGCGCCGGGGACGCGATCCCGGAACGCGCGCTCGGTCGGCCGCCCCACCACCATGGATGCCCTCCTCGAAACCCGCGCTCGACTCCCGCACGGGAGACGCCGCCACGATAGCGATCGCTGGAGCCGATCCGATCGGATCAGGACGCGCGAAGTATCGGCGGTCTCCGACGTGGATCCGGCCCGGACGCGGCCCGGAACCAGTCGATTCGGTAAGCTCGTCCGACTTTTCAGCCCGCGTCGTCGAAGCGGGGCACCCAGAGAGCAACGAGGAACCCGGGATGACCGCCGAAGACACTCTCCAGCAGGCGCGCGAGCGCATCGGAGCGTGCGCGGACCCGGACGCCCTGAAGAGTCTCGAGCGCGAGCTGCTCGGCAAGAAGGGCCTCGTCGCGGCGATGCTGGCCGAGATTCCGAAGCTCCCCCCCGACGAGCGAAAGGCCCAGGGCCAGCGCGCCAACGACTTGAAGCAGGCGCTGCAGGCGCTGTTCGACGAACGCGCACAGACGCTCGCGAGCTCGCAGCTCGACGCCGCCCGCCAGGCCAGCGATTTCGACCCGACGCTGCCGCCCCCGCGCCCGCTGCGCGGCGGACTGCATCCGATCACCCAGGTGACCCGCGAGCTCGAGGATCTCTTCACCTCGATGGGCTACGAGGTGCTCGACGGCCCCGAGGTCGAGCTCGACCACTACAACTTCGAGGCGCTCAATATCTCGAAAGACCATCCTGCCCGCGATTCGCAGGACACCTTCTACTGCGACGACACGGGCCGCCTCGTGCTGCGAACCCATACCTCCCCCGTCCAGGTCCGCGCGATGGAGAAGCGAACACCGCCCTTTCGCGTGATCGCCCCGGGCCGTGTCTTCCGCCAGGAGACGACCGACGCCTCCCACGACCACACCTTCTATCAGATGGAAGGTCTCGTCGTGGGCAAGGACATCTCCGTCGCCCACCTGATCGGCGCCATGAAGACGCTGCTGCGCGGGATGTTTGGCCGGGACCTCGAGGTGCGGCTGCGGCCCGGGCATTTCCCCTTCGTCGAGCCGGGCTTCGAGCTCGATGCGCGCTGTCCGTTCTGTGAGGCGGGCTGCAGCGTCTGCAAACGCACGACCTGGATCGAGCTGCTGCCCTGCGGCCTCGTGCATCCGAACGTGTTGCGCGCGGGCGGGATCGATCCGGAAGTGTGGAGCGGCTTCGCCTTCGGCCTCGGGCTCTCGCGGCTCGTGATGCTGCGCCACGGGATCGACGACGTGCGCCACCTGCTCTCCGGTGATCTCCGCTTCCTGGAGCAATTCTGATGAAGGCGTCGCTGCGCTGGCTCTCGCGCCACATCGATCTCTCGGGCATCGCGCCCGAGACGCTCTGCAACGATCTCACGCTCTCGACCGCCGAGGTCGAAGGTCTCGAGCGCTTCGCACCGGCCACGGGCGACGTCGTCGTCGGCCATGTCGTCTCCCACGAGCGACATCCGGATGCCGAGAAGCTCTCGGTCTGCTGTGTCGACGTCGGTGAACGAGAAGGCGAAGGAGAAGGCGAGGCCCTCCAGATCGTCTGCGGCGCGCCCAACGTCGCCGCGGGACAGAAGGTCGCCGTCGCCCGGATCGGCACGAAGCTCCCGGGCGATCTCTCGATCAAGCGCTCGAAGATCCGCGGTGTCGAGTCCTTCGGCATGATCTGCTCGGCCCGCGAGCTGGGCGTCGGCGACGACCACGACGGCATCTGGGTACTGCCTGCGGACGCGCCAGTCGGCACACCGGTCGCCCGCGCCCTCGACCTCGAGGACTGGGTGATCGAGATCGACAACAAATCGCTCACCCATCGCCCGGATCTCTGGGGCCACCGCGGCCTCGCCCGCGAAATCGCCGCGATCTACGAGCGAAAGCTC
>JANNQH010000329.1:0-5344 GCA_031400655.1 Deltaproteobacteria bacterium
GTCGAGGATCGCGGCAATACGCGGGGCCATCGCTTCCAGGGCTCGACGCTGGAGCTTGGGGAAGGCCTCGTAGCGGCCGGTGAGGTAGTCCAGGTGTTTCGCGACGGTCGTCAGCCAGCTCATATCCTGCCACTCCCTCAATATGTGGTGCGCACCGCGATGACTTCGTTGCCAGCGAAGCCGAATGGCTTCTACCCGTTCCGATCGAGCACGGTCGGCTCCTGGTCGGGCATCAGGGTGGCGTCGTACGACGCGCGCTGATCACCCACGAACTCGAGCGTCAGGACGCCTCCGATGCGCACGGTGCTGCCCGGGCGAACCGAGGCCGCCTGGCCCTTCTGGAGCAACAGACCGTCGACCTCGGTAGGAGAGATCGACACCGACCTCAGCATGAGACCCGACGAGCTGCGGTGGAGCTCGAAATGCCAGCGGCTGATGCGGTTCGACGTCGCCGGATCGGATGGCTCGAGCACTACGTCGTTGGCGGCCTCGCCGTTCTGCTCCTTGAGCCGCCCGAAGCGGATGACCGCGTGGGACGGCAGCTTCTGTTCGGGGCCGCCATCGATGCGCACCGCCGCGGGGAAGATCGCCGGGTCGAGCCAATCGAGGACCAGGAGCTCGACGGGCTCGCTCACCCCCTTTAAGCGGACCGCCTGCTGCTTGCGGCAATGCAGCCGCAGCGCCACGTCCGACAGCTCATTGAACGCCTGCAGGCTCAGGCGGATCTCCGAGGGCGCTGCGGACGCTGCGACCCGGGCGCTGAAGTTCACCGAGTCGCCCGATACCTGAGCGCCGTCGCTGAGCGCCGGGCCAAAATGCAGTCCGATGCGCGTGGCGAGCCGGTGCTCGACCGGGCGATTGTCGTTGTCGAGCGAGATCTGTCGCTGCAGCTCGATCAATGCGCGTGCTGCGCCGTCGAGGCTGGGGAAGCAGAGGAACGCGCCATCGCCGGCGGTGTCGACGATTCGGCCTTCGGCGCCGGGCAGCACGCGCTGGATCAGATCGATGTGGCGCTGCTGCAGCTGCCTGCCGGCCTCGTCGCCGTAGCGGGCGCAGTACGCGGTCGAGCTGCAGACGTCGCTGAACGCCAGCGCGAGCTTCTTTTCGAAACGGCGCACGAGCGCCCGCGAGAGCGTGTCTTGCAGCCGCACGATCTCGGTCATCGAAAGGGAGTTGACGAGCTCGTCGTGGTCCACCGGACGACGACTCTAGCGGGCCGTGCTTTGCGCGCACGCGCGTTCGGTAAGCTCGCACTTGCGCCCTGTGGTCAGCTCGAATCCGAAACCCTCCTCTCTGCCTGGAATGGGAACCGCTTGAACGAGCCCCGCGCGACGAAGGCACCGATCGGCGAGCTCACCGCCGCGCGCATCTATCTTCGACTTCTGCAGCATCCGCTCGCTTCCTTTGACGAGATCGCGGCGCGCTACGGCAAGGTCTGCGTCGTTCCTGTTCCCTTCCGGCCCCGCGCACGCCGAGTCGTCTTCGTCTTCGGCCGCGACGCCAATCGCGCCGTCCTCTCCGATCCCGAGACCTATCGCACGACGGGCCAGGGCCTCTCGGGCCCGCGCGGCTCCGCCCTCCGCCGCATCCGCAATGGCCTCACGCGGACCCGCGGCGACAAGCACCGAAGCCTGCGGGCGCTGCTCATCCCCAAGCTCCAGCGTCGAGCCCTGGAAGCGATGGCCCCGCGTATTGCCGCGATCCTCGACGAGCAGCTCGCGCCCTGGCGGCCGGGGCAGACGATCGACCTCGCCCGGGAAGCGCGCGCCCTCTCGCTCCGGATCTCGAGTGAGGTGTTGTTCGGGATCGGCGACCGCGTCCAGGCCGCGACGCTCGGCGCGCTGCTCGGCGAGTTCATGCACCGGAGCTACCGGCTCGACGTGCTCGCGACGCGCTGGCTGGGGTCCATGCCCGGGACGCCGTATGCGGCGCTCGAACGCCACGCGCAGAAGCTTGACGCCGTGGCGCGGCGGCTGATCGACGATCGACGTGGATCGCGGGGCGACGATCTGCTCTCCGCGCTGATCCAGGCGAAGGAGGAGGGCGTTGCCGGGCTCACCGACGACGACCTCGTCGGTCAGCTGACGCTGTTATTCGGAGCGAGCTACGAGACGACGGCGCAGGCCCTGCTCTTCACGCTCGCGCTGCTTGCCCAGTCGCCACGAGAGGCAGTGTTGCTCCGGGAGGAGCTCGCGAGGGAAGCGCGGCCGGAGCGGCTCGCAAACGCCGTCCGGGAATCCCTGCGCCTGCTTCCGCCCGTCCCGTACACGATTCGCATCGCGCGGCGCGACACGACACTCGAGGGCACGCCCATCCGCCGGAGCGACCGGATCCTGGTGAGTCACTATCACGCCCACCGCATCCCGCTGTCGTTCCCCGAGCCCGATCGCTTTCTTCCGGAGCGTTGGCGGACCGCGCGTCCCGGCCCGTATGACTACTTCCCCTTCAGCGCCGCGCCGCGGCTCTGCATCGGCGCCGGATTTGCAGCGGAGGTCCTCGAGCAGGCGGTCGGGGCGATCGTGCGGCGCTTCGATTTCCGATTGCCGGACGGGCTGCGGATCGAGCCGGCGGTGCGGGTCACGTTGGGGCCGCGTGGGGCGGTGCCGCTCGAGCTGTGGGCGCCGAAGGGGGAGTTTCGGGCGGCGCGGCTCGACGGCGAGCTCGGGCGGCTGATCGCGGGCGCGGGTGAATTCTCTGAGCGCGACGTCAATCGCGCAACGAGGGCGCGCTAGCGTTTGCCGGTCTCCGCTCTGCGACGCGAGATGGCCCGAATCAAGAGGAGCGCCCTATGACCCGTGAGATGTCCGGTGAGATGCCCCGTAAGATGCCCGGTGAGATGCCCCGCGAGCGCCTCGTCTCCGCCGACTCGCATATCACTCTCGACCACGACCACATCAAGAGCAAGCTCGCCAAGAACCGCCACGCCGACTACGACGCTGCGGTCGCGAAGGTCGGCGGTGGCGTCGCGACCCGTGCCGGCATGAACACGATGCCGCGGGGCTTCGAGGGTGTGCGCCACGCGATCGGCCGCGCCGGGAACTGGGACGCGAAAGAGCGACTCAAGGACATGGACCAGGACGGGGTCGATGTCGAGGTCTGCTACTGCGAGTTCAGCGCGTTCCGTTACCTCTACCTGATCCAGAACGGCTGGCGTGATGCGACGCAGGCCTTCAACGACTGCCTGATCGAATTCTCCGCCGAGGACCCGAAGCGGATCCTCGCGTCGTACCAGATTCCGATCCACGACATCGGGGTCGCGGTGGACGAGGTCCAGCGCGTAGCAAAGCTGGGCGGAAAATCGCTCCAGCTGCCGGTCTATCCGATCGAGCTGGGTGTCCCCGACTACTACGACCGTTGCTACGACCCGCTCTGGGCCGCGATCCAGGAGACGGGGCTGCCGGCCTGCTTCCACATCGGGCTCGCGCCGATCCCCTACTACCAGGGTGAGCTGCCGGGCTGGGTGCAGGGGACGCTCCAGCCCATGTCGGGCATGTTCACCTCGGTCCAGTACGGACACTTCATCCTGAGTGGCATTTTCGAGCGCTTCCCGAAGCTCAAGACCGTCTGGGTCGAGCCGGGGGTCGGTTGGATTCCGTGGTGGCTCTTCCACCTCGACGAGATGGCGACGAAACGGAACTACCCCTTCGACGAGATCAAGCAGAAGCCAAGCTTCTACTACCGTCGCAACATGTCGATCACCTTCATCCACGAGCCCTTCGCCGTCCACAATCTCCGCTACGAGATCGGCGTCGACAATATGATGTGGTCGACGGACTACCCGCATCCGGCGTGCACCTGGCCGGACTCGCGCAAGCTCGTCGACGAGGAGTTCGCGGGGATCCCGGCGGACGAGCGCGAGAAGATCGTTTGCGGGAACGCGACACGGGTGTGGAATCTGTAGGCGATGTCGTCGGCTAGTCCGCCGCCTCGGCGACGAGCGCGGCTCGGCGTGACAGCAGGTATTGCCTGATGTCCGCCAGCTTCGCTTCGTCGAGCACGCCATCGAAGCTCGGCATCCCGCGCGCGAGCAGGCTCCCCTCGAGCGCGATCGCCGGCAGTGCGTCGTAGATCGGAGGCTGCGAGCACCGCAGATCCGGCACCACACCGCCGGAGATCGCGTGCGGGCCGTGGCAGTGGCCACAGAAGCGCGTGTAGATCCGGCGGCCGGATTCGACGCGCGCTGGATCGACGGACTCTTCGATGGGTGTGACGGCGCGTGCCGCGAGCGAGAGCGCGAGGTCGGGCTCCGGGAGCTTCGCCGTGCCGCCCAGCTTCCAGGCGAGCACTCTTCCCGCATTTCCGCTGGCGAGCACCGCGGGCGGCGGGTCTCCACTCGCCATGCCCATGCCGCCGCCGATGCCCGCGACGACCGCGATGTACTGCTCCCCGTCGACTTCGTAGCTGATCGGGGGCGCGATGACGCCGGTGCCGGTCGGGGCTTCCCATAACGTTGCACCGTCTGTCGCGCGATAGGCGCGCATGAGCCCGCCACCGGTGCCCTGGAAGACGAGCTGGCCCGCGGTCGCGAGGGTGCCGCCATTGGCCAGATGGGTGTGTTCGACGCGCCAGACCTCGCGCCCCTCCCGGGGATCCCAGGCGATCAGCGCCCCGACCGTTCGGCCATCGGCCATCGAATCGGTGCCGCCGACGGGGTCCACCCCAGTGTTGAAGAGGCCCGGGCGATGGATGAACTCGGGGTCGACGCTGTAGCCGAAGGGCGCGTCGAAGATCGGAAGATAAACGAGGCCCGTCCCGGGATGGAAGGACATCGGATGCCAGTTGTGGCCGCCGGCGGCGCTGGGGCGTAGCACGACCGATTTTTCTGCATAACGCGCGGTCGGCACTTCGACGGGGCGGCCGGTCGCGAGATCGACGTGCGTGGCCCAGGTGATCGGGACATAGCTCTTCGCCGAGAGCAGCTCGCCCGTCGCGCGGTCGAGGACGTAGAAGAAGCCGTTCTTCGGCGCTTGCATGATCACCTTGCGAGCCTGGCCGTTGAGGTCCAGGTCGGCGAGGATCAAGTGTTGTGTGGCCGTGTAGTCCCATGTGTCGCCGGGCGTTGTTTGGAAGTGCCAGGCGAGTGAGCCATCGTCCGGTTTGATCGCCAGGATCGACGACAGATAGAGATTGTCACCGCCGCCGGGTGAACGGAGGTAGCGGCTCCACGGGCTGCCGTTGCCGGTACCGATATAAAGAAGGTCGAGGTCGGGGTCGTAGGCCATCGAGTCCCAGACCGTGCCGCCGCCGCCGACTTCCCAGTACTTCCAGCCTTGCGGGTCGGCCTTCCAGGTCGGCATCGCCGCCTTCAGATGTTCGCCGTCGACGGGTACGCGCGGGTCGCCGG
>JANNQH010000330.1:0-7550 GCA_031400655.1 Deltaproteobacteria bacterium
GAAGATTGCGGGATCGCCGAGCCGATCAAATCACCGGAAGCGTCGCTCGGCGTGATGCCGTGGGCCCTCGATCGCGAGGCGGCGAAGCAGCTGATCGCGCTCAGCGAGAAATGGTCCGGACAGGCGCTTCCGGCCTGATCGGGCTGGATCGCCCGCGATCCCCCGACCGCATTCATGGCCATCCGCATCGCACTGAAGGTCGTGCCCGGTTCGACGCGCGAGGGCATCGCCGGCTGGCTCGGCGACGCGCTGAAGGTCCGCGTGCGGGCGCCCGCCGAGGCGGGCCGCGCGAACGCGGCGGTGGTGCGCGTGGTCGCGGAGGCGCTCGGGTTGCCGGCGGACTCGGTGCGAATCACGTCGGGCACTTCTTCGCCGAAGAAGACCCTCGAAATCGACGACCTCGACCTCGAGACGCTCCGCGCGCGGATCGCCGCGCTGACTCGCTGACGGTCACGAACCAACGCTCACGATCGCGTCCGGAACAGATCCCGCAGCCCGACCCGGGCCTCGTCGCTCCCGCCGGCTCGTTCGTCGAGAATGGTGAGGCGGAGCTCGTGGGGTCCGACCAGCCAGCACGCAGCTTCGGGGAGCGACTCGAGCGGCGGACCACCTGCGAGGTTGAGTGGACAGATGTCCCGGCGCTCCTCGATCTGCTCTTCTTCATCTTCGAAGAAGATCTGCAGGGGAAGCCCCTGCGAGCGGCAGACGAGGGGCCGCTCGGCGTAGATGCGGCAGGCCCCTTCGCCGTCGAGAAACGCGCAGGCCCCGACCGGATGCGGTGCACCCGTCGCCAGCAGCTCCGGCTGGGCCCGTCGGATCCGCTCGGCCTCGATCTGCGTCACCGTGAGCTCGTCGACGCAGCAGGCATGACAACCGCGGCGACACTGGAGACGGTCGGCGTGCACGGCAGCCAGCGCGCGCGTCTCGCGATCGACCTCGTCGTGGAGAGCGACGAGATCCCGAAAGGCCTCATCCATGCGTTCAAGATCGGCAGTCATCTCGGAGGTCCTCTCGAGGCTCCTGGTCGCCGCAGATTTCCGACGCGGTATCGTCGGGTCTGGCCGAGGACTCCGACATGCCGCTCCAGACAATGCTTCACGAGAGCACGATCCAGGTGATCGACTACCGCTGCACGGCGGCGCCCGGCGACGTCTCGTTTCCCGAGGTCCATCGACTCGACTCGCTCTCCTACGTTCGCAAAGGCAGCTTCGGTTGTCGCGTTCGTGGCGAGAGCTACGAGCTCGTGGCCGGCTCGGTCATGGTGGGTCATGTGGGCGACGAATTCGTCTGCACCCACGACCACCATCTCTCGGGCGACGAGTGCATCTCCTTCCAGCTGACACCGGCGTTGATCGAGACGATCGGCGTCGACGCGAAGTCCCTCCGCGTCGGATGCCTGCCGCCGCTGCCGGAGCTGATGGTGCTCGGCGAGCTGGCCCAGACGGCAGTCGACGGCGGCTGCGATGTCGGACTCGACGAGGTAGGAATCACTTTCGCTGCGCGCTTCGCGTCGGTCGTCTCCGGGCGGAGTCGGCCCGCGACGCGGACCGGGGCGCGGGATCGCCGGCGCGCGATCGAGACCGCGCTCTGGATCGACGCCCACGCCGACCAATCGATCGATCTCGAGCGTTCCGCACAGCAGGCGGGGATTTCCTCGTTCCATTTTTTGCGCGCCTTCAGCCAGGTCCTCGGCGTCACGCCTCACCAATACCTGATCCGCGCCCGCCTGCGCCGAGCGGCACGGCTCCTGACCGACGAGGAGCGCTCGATCACCGACGTCGCCTTCGCCTCGGGCTTCGGCGACCTCTCGAACTTCGTGCGGACCTTCCACCGGGCAGCCGGCGTATCCCCCGGGCGCTTCCGCGCAGCGGCGCGCGGAAACCGCAAGATTCTCCAAGACCGGCCCTTCGAGTCCGCATAGCCTCGCCTCTACCCGCCATTCACCATTCACAATCCGGAATCCACAATTCGGAATGGGCGGGATCCAAGGAGGCTTCATGGCATCAGTTCAGCGCGAAATCGAGATCTCTGTGCCCGCCGAAAACGCCTGGGACGCCCTACGCGACATCGGCGCCCTGCACTCCCGCCTCGTGCCGGGCTTCGTGACCGACACGCAGCTCGAGCCCGGCGCCCGCCTCGTCACGTTCGGCAACGGTCGCGTCGTCCGCGAATGGATCATCGACGTCGACGACAGCCGCCGGCGGGTCGCCTGGTCGGTGCAGGACGAGCCCTTCAAACACCACAACGCCTCGGCACAGATCTTCGAGATCGCGCCCGACCGCTGTCGCTTCGTCTGGATCGCCGACGTGCTCCCCGACGAGCTCTGCGGCTTCGTGACGGGCATGATCGAGCAGGGCCTCGGGGTCATCCAGTCGACGCTCGAGAAAGATTCGCGCGCAGGTTGATCTCGGGGTATCCGTCGTCGCGGCAGCACTCGAAGCTCGGGGACGAGGATCTCGAGAATCGACGTGCTGTCGCGGAACGAATCGGCTGCGAAGTTGTACCGCGATTTCGGGTTCGGAGATTTTTGGATACAGGTGGTGAAGAGACTGGCGTGAGGCAGTCGGCGCACGAGCGGCTTCAATCTCGTCCACTCCGCGCTGGGGCTTCACTGCTCGACCCCGAGGTCCAATGCCACAAGGTGGCCTCCGTTCTAAAGCCGCGTGGCTGGCTCGCGATCTTCGACCCGACTGCGTGGCTCACGTCTTCGCCGACCTGGATGGATCCTCGGCGACGCGCCGCGTTCAAGCCGCTAGGATTTCCACTGCCGTCCGGACAGCCAGGAGGAAAAGAGTCGATGTCTTCCGCTTCGAGCAGCCGCGGCGTGATCATTCGCGATGTGATGACGAGCCAGGTGCGAACGGCTCGGCCCGACCAGAGTCTCCACGAGGTCTGGCGAATGCTCGCCGACGAGCGCTGCCATCATATTCCAATCGTCGACCAGGGCCGCCCCGTCGGCATGATCAGCACCCGCGATCTCGTCCGCGTCGCGCACAAGCACGGCGCCGAGAAGCTGTCGGCCGGCCTCTACGGAAGCGAGACCGCGGCGGACATCATGTCGCGAGGCCTCGAGACGATCTACGCGGACGAGCCCGTGGAAGCGGCGATCGACCGGATCGGCGTCGGTGAATTCCATGCCCTCGTCGTGCTCGACGACGACGAGAATCTCGCCGGTATCGTGACGAATCACGATCTGCTCCACTACCTCGCGAACTGAGCTCGCGAACTGAGCTCGCAAACTGAGGCTCCTGCCTGCTAGGCCCGGAAGCGCCGGAAGAACGTCCGCACGTCTTCGACGTAGACGTCGGGCGCTTCCGCCGGCCCGAAATGGCCACCGCTCGGGTAGACGCGCCAGTGCTGCAGGTTTGCATGCTGCTCGACGAGCTTGCGCGGCAGCGGGAAGACGTCGCGGGGTAGAACGGCCATCGCGGTCGGCGCTTCGATCGTGGGCCTCCGCGAGTGTGACGGCTGCCAGTTCTGGCGCGCGGTCTCCCAGTAGAAGCGGAGCGAGCTCCCGATCGTCTCCGTCAACCAATAGAGCGAGACGGTCGTCAGGAGATGCTCGCGGCTGAAGGCTCGCTCGACTTCGCCGCCGCAATCGGACCAGGCGCGTCTGCGCTCGACGATCCAGGCGAGCAGCCCTGCTGGCGAGTCGTTGAGGGCGATGGCGAGGGTCTGGGGATCCATCGAGTGGACCGCCATGTGGCTCGCGGTCGCGGGCTCCGCTTCGACCCGCCGGGCATAGAAGGGCTTTTCGTCCTCGGCGTAATCCGACTCGCGGACCGAGGCGTAGTCGAGGCCCGGAATCGCGGGAAAGCTCTCGTAGACTCCGAATAACAGCGCGGCGTACTTGTGGCCCAGTTGCGCCGTCACGAAGGCGCCCCAGTCCCCGCCCGCGGCGGCGAAGCGCGGGTAGCCGAGGACGTCTTTCATCAGCTTCGCCCAGAGGTCCGCCGTTCGGGCCCAGCCGATTCTCGTCGTCGTGAGGGGACTCGAGAAGGCGTATCCGGGCAGCGAGGGTACGATCACGTCGAAAGCGTCCGTGGGATCGCCGCCATGGGCGCCTGGATCCGCGAGCTGGTCGACGACATAGCGATGATCCCAGAAGGTCCACGGCCAGCCATGGGTCACGATCAGGGGCATCGGCTTCGGGCCCGTACTCGCCCCGCCGCCGGCGCCTGCCGCGGGGACCCCGCGCTTCATCATGTAGTGGATCGGAACGCCGTCGATCATGACGCGGTAGTGCTCGAAGCGATTCATCTCCGCTTCGGCCTGGCGCCAGTCGTAGTCATCGATCCAGCTGTCGACGAGGGAGCGCAGATAACGTCCCTCCATCCCATAACGCCAGTCGTCGTTGCCGAAGTCGGGGGCGGCGCGGAAGCGTTCGAGGCGGGTGCGCAAGTCGTCGAGGCTCGACTGCGGGATCGCGATGATGAAGCGTTCGGGTTTCATGCGGGGCTCTCCATCATTCGAGTCGGTCAGTCCAGTCGGTGGATCGCGCTCGTCTTCACAAGGGCGACGACACGGCGACCCGTTTCGAGGGCCAACTCCCGGGCAGCGGCCGGTGTGATGCGGGCCCGGATCCGGGTCTCGCCGATCTGGAGCCCGACGAGCACTTCATGACCGACGCGATCGATCGCGACGACGTCGCAGGCGAGCGCATTGCGGGCCGAGATGCCCGCCGGCTTCTCGAGACAGATGAGCACTTCGTCGGCGTAGAACCCGACCTCGACCGGGCTGCCGATCGCCGCCCCGCAGAGGGGCGCGGCGAGCGTGACGCCGGACCCGAGTCCGAGCAGCGTGACGCCGCCCGACTCGTCGTGGCCGACGACGGGAACGCGCAGCAGATTGTCGACGCCGACGAGGGACGCGAGACCGAGAGCGCGGGGCCGCTTCAAGACCTCGACCGGCAAGCCCTGGGCGACGACGCGACCCGCCTCGAGAACGGCGCAGTCGTCGGCGAGGGCGAGCAGCTCCGAAGCGCGGTGGGTCACGAAGATCATCGGGACCTGCAGCGTCTGCTTCACCTGCATCAAGAGTCCGAGCACATCGCGCGAGAGCTCCGCATCGAGGGCACTCGTCGGCTCGTCGAGCAGAAGCAGGCTCGGATCGGCGAGCAGCGCGCGGCCGATCGCGACGCGTTGTCGCTCGCCACCCGACAGATTATCGATCCGCCGCTCGAGCAGGGGCGCAATGCGCAGCACCTCGAGAATGCGGCGCCCGGCTGGCGCGTCGAGCCGTTCCCCCGCACCCGGCGCGAAGGCGAGATTGCCGCGCACGCTGCGGTGCGGGAATAACAGCGGGTCCTGGGTCACGAGAGCGAGTCGGCGGCGCTCCGGCGGAACCCAGACGCCGCCCGGTCGCGCAAACACGACGCGTTCGGCGACGGCGATGCGGCCCTGCTCCGGGCGAAAGAGGCCCGCGATGGCGTGGAGCAGCGTCGTCTTGCCGCTCCCCGACGCGCCGAAGATACCGAGGGCGGGGCCTCGGCTCGCGAGCTCGAGCTCGAGTGAGAAGTCGGAGAAGTGGTGGGCGAGCGTGACCTCGAGCATCAGGCGCTTCGCTTGCGGGCGGAGAGCCAGAACGAGGCGAGCAGCGCGGCGAGGGCGAGCGCGACGCTCACCGCGACGAGCCGCATCGCCGCCGCCTCTCCGTCGCGCACGTTGAGAAGCGTGTAGACGGCGACCGGGATCGTGCGCGTCTCGCCGGCGACGTTGCCCGCGAGCACGATCGTCGCCCCGAACTCGCCGAGCGCCCGGGCAAAGGCAAGGACGGCGCCGGAGGCGACGCCCGGGAGCGAGAGCGGCAGCGTCACCCGGAAGAAAGTGTCGAGGGGGCCGCGGCCAAGGCTGCGGGAGATCTGCTCGAGCCGTCGATCGACGCCGAGCATCGAGAGTCGAATCGCCTCGACCAGCAGCGGAAAACCGACGACCGCCGCCGCGATCACGCAGGCGGTCGTCGTGTAGGCGATATGGCCCCCGGTCCACGCGTGCCACGCCTGACCGAACGGCCGACTCCGCCCGAGCACGAACAAGAGCAGGTAACCCGTCACGACCGGCGGCAGCACGAGGGGCAGCATCACGAGGCCCTGGACGAGAGCGCGCAGCGGATGATCCCAGCGCGCGAGTAGCCAGCCCGCGGCGATGCCCGGAACGAGGGAGAGCGCGACCGCGCCCGCAGCCACCCGGATCGAAAGCAGGATGACCGCCCACTCCGCATCACTGGTCATGGCGGCTCAGGGAAGCACAAAGCCCGCGGCGGACAAGCGGGCGCGGGCCGCATCGCTCGCCAGATGGACGAGAAAGCGCCGCGCGAGCTCGGAATTCGTCGATTGCCGAAGGACGACGGCGTGGTACTCGATCGCGGGATGCGTCGCCGGATCGAAGGCGAAGAGCGTCTCGAGCTTCGCCAGCTTCGCATCGGTCGCGTAGACGAAGCCCGCCGCGACCTCCCCCTGCTCGACCGCATGCAAAACCGCCCGCACATCCTTCTGACCGACCAGTCGCGACTCGAAGGCCTTCGCGAGTCCGAGCTTCTCGAGGGCCGCCCGCGTGTACTCGCCGGCGGGCACGCCCTGATCCGCGATCGCGACGACGTCGTCCTTCGCGATTCGCTCGAGCAGCGCCCGCGGATCGGCGACACCGGGCCGCGAGTCCGAGCCCGCAAGCGCGCTTCCCGCCGGTGCCACGCAGACGAGCGCATTGCGGGCGACGACGACGGGCGCGCCCGCGATCGCATGCGCCTCGCTCAGGAAGTCGATCCACTCGGGGCTCGCGGAGATGAAGACGTCGGCCGGTGCGCCGTCCTTGATCTGGCGGGCGAGGTCACTCGACGCGCCGAAGCTCGTGAGAACGGGTCCGCCGTCGAAGCTCTTTGCGAGCGCCTCGACGACTTCGGTCAAGCTCGCTGCCGCGAAGACGCGGAGCGGCGCGGCAGCGCGAGCCGCGGGCTCGTGGGCCGGAGGCTCAGCCGGTGCCGGAACCGCGGCCAGCGCGAGGATCAAGAGCGGAGCCAGACCGGCAAGCGAGAGGAAGATCGGGCGAGCCGAAGTCATGAGAGAGCGCATCGAAACCTCAAGGGAGCCGCGAGACGATCAGAACCGAACCCGCGATTGGGCGTAGAAGTAGTCGGCATCGCCACGGGTCTCGGCGTTTGCCACGTCGTTCAAATAACGACCCTTGAACCAGTGGTCGTAGCCGACGTCGAAGCCGAGCCATTCGGCGGCTTCCCAACGTGCACGCAGCTCGATGTCGGTCCCGAGATCGCGGCCCGCGTCGCCGGTCGCGTCGGTGAGCGCTCCGCCGCCAGGCCCTGCGGAGCCGGCGAAGGCGGCGCGAGCCTGCGCGAGCATCCAGTGGCGGACCTTGAAATCGAGACGAACCGTCTTCGCCGGTTGCAGCCCGACCCGAACCCCCGGCGACACGATGTTGGTCCGGCGGAAGGGACCGAAGATGCCCGTCGGCATGAGGTCGAAGCGGCGGGCCCCGTAGAGCGGGTCGAAGTCGTGGGAATCATCGTCGGAGGGATCGTCGTTGCCCGAGGCGTAGTCG
>JANNQH010000331.1:0-2728 GCA_031400655.1 Deltaproteobacteria bacterium
AGGACGCGCGCGACGTCGTCGGTCTCGGGTGGCGGAAGGGCCACGAAGTCTCCGAGGCTGTGCGATGGGCCGAGGTAGACCCCGTCGAGGACGAGCGAATGGAAGTGCGGAGTCAGATTGAGGGCCGACCCGAAGCGTTGGATGAACGTGACCGAGCCACACTCTCCCTTGCGAATGCCGAAGAGGATTCGCGCTCGGCGCCGCTGGTCTGCGAAGATTGATCGCAGGAAGGCGCGCAGGACTTCGCTCGTGAGCTTCGCATTCCAGGCGCAGCGATAGCGAAGCGGATATGGCAGCGTGAGCACCCACTGCCGGATCGGGACCTCAGGCAACACTCGATCGACGAGATGGGCCGCGGTGTCGGCCATGCGGCGGCCGCCGCAGGAGCGGCAGAAGCCGCGGCCTTTGCACGAGAAGGCGACCAGGCGGTCGTGGCCGCAGGCGTCGCAGCGAACGCGGATGAACCCATGGGCGAGCACGCCACACTCGAGATATGCCCAGATCTCGCGTTCTACGAAGCGGGCGACGGGAGCCCCCTGCGATCTCGCTCGGGCGAGGAAGGGAAAGAGCTCCTTGCGGATGACTTCGTGCAGGAGTGTCTTTTCGGGCTCGTGGCGGGCGTAGTCGGCGACGGCGAATCATCCGTCGGGACCGGAACGAGGGGGAAATCGCGAACGCCGATCAGGTTGTCGCAATGCAGAGAGATGAACGAGTCGTGAATGCCCGGCCACGCGAAGGCGTGACAGATCGGGACGAGCGATTGGAAGAATCGCGCGCCCGGCAAGACTCGAACTTGCGACCCTCAGCTCCGCAAAACGACCAAGAGCCCAACAAAGACAAGGACTTACGCTCTCGACGCGGCATACGGCAGCAGAGAGCGGCGCAGAACGGCAACTGAGACGTCGCTTGATGGGTCAGGCGTCGCTAAGCGTCGCCGACGCGCTGCCAAAACGAGGAGTGCTCGACCCGGCTCGGACCATGGATGGATTTCTCGAGCGATGACCGATCCACGTCCCACCCTGCAGGAGGCGGATAGGGAGAGAGAGGCATTTCCCTCGCCGACGGGGCTTGCCGCCTGGATCCTCGAGAAGTTCCAGGTCTGGAGCGACCTCGACGAGGGCGGCCTCGCCGCGACCTTCGGATGGGACCGCCTGCTCGACAACGTGATGGCCTACTGGGCGACCAACACCGCCGCCTCCGCCGCCCGCCTCTACGCCGAGTCCCGCCTGGCCGGCACCGCCGCCGACCAACCCTGGAGCGGCCGCGTCGACGTCCCGACCGGCTACTCGCATCAACCCTACGAGCTGATGCAGACGCCGCGCGCCTGGGCCGAGAAGGGCTACCGCATCGTCCACTGGGTCGAGCAGGCGCGGGGAGGGCACTTCGCGGCCTTCGAACGGCCGGGGCAGTTCGTCGAGGATCTGCGCGCCTTTCGCCGGGTGCTGGCGGGGCTCGGATAGCCGGTAGCGCTTACTCCTCGAGCCGTTCCCCGCCGCGTCGCTCCCGCCGCCGCCCGAGCGCGCCGATCAGCGCAGCCCCGCTCGCGAGCAGGACCCCGACGCCCGGCTCGGGGAGGCACTGGAAGGTCCCGGGCTGGTTGACGCAGGTGAGCTCCGGCGAGCAGGAATTGAAGAGCGGGGCGCATTCATCGAAGTCGCCACAGTTGCCGGTGCCGTCGTCGACGAAGCCGGGGCCGCAGATCGTGACCGCCCGACACTTGGTCGTCGACCCAGTGGCGCAGGCCTGGACGCGGAAGACGTCGATGCGGCCGCCGTAGTCCGGGAAGGAGGGCCGGGTCGTCACGATGAGCTGCCAGTTCCCGACCGGGGATTGGCCGGTGAAGGCCTGCAGCGTCTGGAGCGGGACGAGGTCGACGCCGTAGGTTCCGACGAGTCGGGTCGTGCTCAGAGGGGCGTTGCCGTCGAAGAGCATGATCCTTGTGCCGGACGGCGATTGGAGCTCGAGCTTGAGCACGGTGACCCCGGACGGCGTCCCGGTCGAGACCTGGAAGGCCGAGACGTCGACGCTGACCCGCAATCGATCGATCGGCGGGCCGGCCGGCAGCGACACGATGCTCGTGGCGGGCGCGCCGAAGGCGACGTTCTTCGGGAGATCGGTCGCGTTCGCGCTCGCGCAGGCGCGCGCGTCGCAGATCGCGAGCGCCCAGGCGGCGATCCGGCCGGTATCGGCCGAGAAGGCATCGAAGGCCTCGAGCGTCCAGAGCCCTCTGGCCGGCTCGCCTTCGAAGGCCGTGAGCGGCTGCGCGGACTGGAGATTGCCTCCATAGGTTCCGACGATGTCGTCCGACGAGTCGTTGCTCGTCTGCTTCAGGATGACGCGCGTGCCCGAAGGCGACACGAGGGTCAGTCGGACATCGCCACGCCAGGTGTGCTTGATGTCGACGCGAACGCGCAGATCGCCGACGTTCGCGAGAGAATCGATCTGGATCTTGCTCGACCTCGTCTGGAGATCGACGATGGGAACCGGCACGTCGTTCGAGAGGACCTCGGGATCACACTGGGCCGTGGCACTGCCGCAGCCATTCGAGCTCTGGAGGCACACGCTGTATCGGTCGGGGATGGGGAAGACGTGGACGGGATTCTGCTCGCTGCTGTTCGCGCCGTCGCCGAAGTCCCAGCTCCACGAGGTCGCGCCGCCCGTCGAGAGATCCGAGAAGCTCGCCACGAGCGGATCGGTCCGATCGATCAGGTGGCGGAAGCCGCTCGAC
>JANNQH010000332.1:0-3777 GCA_031400655.1 Deltaproteobacteria bacterium
CTGGCACGCGACGAGCCTCGCCCACCCGGGCCTCGCTGCCTTCCGCGGCAAGCGGCTCTCGGGCTATGCCTCCTGGGCGATCAGTCGCCGTCATCACCACTCGCCGGAAATCCTCGAGGCTGCGTTTCGCGACGTGCAGGCGCTGGAGGTCGATCGCATCTTCGTCACCGGCGATCTGACCCATATCTCGCTCCCCCGCGAGTTCGAAGACGCACGGGCGCAGCTCGAGCGGCTCGGTCCGCCCGAGAAGGTGTTCCTGATCCCCGGCAACCACGACTGTTATGTCCCGGTCGAGCCGGCGAGCAGTTGGGACCACTGGGCGCCCTACCTGCGCGGTCAGCTCCCCGGCGAAGTCGATGCCGAGCTCGCGCCCTGGCTCACGGCACCCACCGCGCCGACCGCGGCGCCGCGCCATGCGGACTATCCGACGCTCCGCGTCGTCGGTCGGGTCGCCGTGATCGGCCTCTGCTCCGCGATCCCGACACCGATCTTTCGCGCGGGCGGTCAGCTGGGGAAGGTCCAGCTCGAGCGGCTGCGGCGGCTGCTCGTGCTGCTCGGTGCGCGCGGGATGTGCCGCGTCCTGATGATCCACCATCCGGTCCATCCCCACGGTGAGCCCGAACGCCGCGCGCTCTGGGATGGCCAGGCGCTGCGGAGTCTGCTCGCGGAGGTCGGGGCCGAGCTCGTCATCCACGGCCACAAACATCGCCGGCGCGTGAATTTCCTCGCCGGTCCCGAGCGGCCGATTCCGGCGATCGGTGTGCCCTCGTCGTCGGAGGTCGGGAGCCGTCCGGACCGCCTCGCGCAGTACCACGTCTACACCGCCCGCGCGTCCGCCTCGAGAAGCGGCTTCGAGTTCGCGGCGGAAGTGCGTGGCTACGACGCCGATCGGCGCGCGTTCGTGGGCCTCGCCGATCGGCTCCTCTAGGAGAACTGGCCGGCTTAGCCGGTCTTGCCTGGTCGGATCCGCCGCTCGGCCAGGATCTGTCGTACGAGGATCAAATCGTCGAGCTTGTCGACGTCGACCGCCGCCTCGGGCTGGGGCAGCGGGATGGCCTCGGCGCGGATTCCGATCACCCGCGAGACCTGATCGAAGGCCTGGGTCAGCGACATTCTTCGCATCAGGAAGCGGGCGAGGTTTCGCAGGCCGAATGCCCGGGCAATCCGCCAAGGTGTCTTGCGCAGCCGCTCGACCCGTTGCCAGAAGAGCGCCGCCTCGCGCGCGGCGGGCGTGCGGAAGAAGAACAGATTCGCCCCGGAGTAGGCCTCGCCGCGGAATTTCAAATAGGTCCGCCGTGTATCGGGAAAGCGCGCGCGGATCACGCTGCGCGGTACGAGGGCGAGGCAGAGGTCTGCGCGACTCTTTTCGCTCGCGCTGAAGAAGGTCTCGAGCATCGCGTCGTCGAGCAGTGCGTGATCGGCGGTCGTGACGAGCACCGGGCCGGCTGCGAGATTGAAGTGGTCGAGGCTCGCGAGGACGCTGCGGGAGGGCGAGTCGGTGCTCGAGAGGATTTCGAGGCGGCCTTCGGATCGCCAGAGGACGATGTCGGGGAGGGACTCGAGCAGATCGGGGCGATCGATGTTGATCAGCACCCGTTCGATCGAGGGCCAGGCCAGCAGCCGACGCGTCACGCGCACCAGCATCGGCTCGCCTTCGATGTCGAGCAGCGCGCGGTGCGCTGCTCCGTCGCCCGCCGCCAGCGCGTCCACCCCCGGACGGCGTCCGGCCAGCACGATCGCACGCCGCGGTCCCACGCTGCACCCCGGGCCTTCGTCGTGCGTCGGGTCCACGTCGCGCCGTGAGCCCATGGGAAGCGAGTTCTGACTAGCGGGCTGGGGCGAGATTGCGAAGCGCCGTGTCGATCGCGCGCACTTCCGCGAGCAGGCGATCGAGATCCTCGAAGCTGATCTGGCTCGGCCCGTCGCAGGGCGCGTGCTCGATGTCGGGATGGGTCTCGATGAAGAGCGCGTCGATGCCCGTCGCGACCGCGGCACGCGAGAGCGGCGCCACGAAGCGCCGATCGCCCCCCGACGAGCCGCCATTGGCGCCGGGATACTGGACCGCGTGGGTGGCGTCGAAACAGACCGGTGCGAAGGCGCGCATCTGCACCAGGCCCGCCATGTCGGTCACAAGGTTGTTGTATCCGAAACAGGTTCCGCGGTCGGTCACGAGGATGTCTTCGCAGCCGTAGTGCCTGAGCTTGTCCACCGCGTGGCGCATGTCGTGGGGGGCGACGAACTGCCCCTTCTTCAGGTTGACCGCGATCCCGGTCGCGGCACAGGCGGCGATGAGATCCGTCTGGCGCATCAGAAAAGCCGGAACCTGGATGATGTCGACGACCTGGGCCGCAATCTTCGGCTGGCTCGGGTCGTGGACGTCGGTCAGGAGCGGAAGACCCGTCTCGCGCTTCACGGCCGCGAGCGTCCGCAGGCCCTCGTCGATGCCGGGGCCGCGGAAGGAATCGTGGCGGGAGCGGTTCGCCTTGTCGAAGGAGGCCTTGAAGACGAGCGGGAAGTCGTGCTTCTCGGCGAGCTGCTGGATCGTGCGAGCGGCCTCGATGGTGTCCTGCTCGTTCTCGATCACGTTGAGACCGCAGATCAGAAGCAGCGGCGCACCATCGCCGACCGAAAGATTGCCGATCTTCATTCGCATCCTCTCTCGTGTGCACACGCCGGGAGCATCCCGATTGATGCGCCCGGGCCCCCCTGTGCAGCCCCCTCGACGGCCAGTAATCCCTGGCTCGCGGCGCTTAGTATCCCCGGATCGGGCCGCGAGTCGAGCACTCGGGAGCGGCTCGCCGGATTTCTCGGCGAAACAGACGCAAATCTTGTAGCAAAATGAGCGCGACGGGCACGGGTCGGTTCCATTCATGCGCCACGGGGCGAAGGTCGGGCGAAGCATTTCAGGAGGCGATCACGCCGGTTGTGTAGACTGCGCGCGTTCGGATCCCCCACCGGACAGACCACCGGAAAGAGGCCGCCCGGGTCCGCCCTGACCCCAACGCGGCGGGACCATGAGCATCCGGATGACCGACCCTGAATCGATGACCGCGTTGGGACTCCTCGCATCGCTGGAGTGCGTCGTCCTGCCCCCGCTTCCCGAGGCTCGACCCTCGGGTCGGCCGCCCGTCGAGATCTTCCTCGGCACCGAGCCGGCTCAGTACCGCGCCAACCGGGTCTTCGGGTATTCCATCGAAAAAGTGCGCGATCCGGGCCGCGAGGTGCGGATCTTCCTGATGTCCGAGCTCGACGGCTTCGACCGCCGGGGCTGGACGACGGGCTTCACGAACTACCGCTTCGCGATCCCGGCCCTGCGCGGCGGCCGCGGTCGCGCGATCTACAACGACGAAGACGAGATCTATCTCACAGACCCGGGCGCGCTCTTCGACCTCGACCTGGGCGGCGCCGGCTACCTCGCGATCTCGGACACCGAATCCTCGGTCATGTTGATCGACTGCGAGCGGATGGCCCCGGTCTGGACCCTCGGCGAGGCCCAGAACGGCTGGAAGCGGGCGCTGCTCCGAAAGGCCTCACGCGCGACCGGTCACCGCGGCGATCTCGCTCCCGGCTGGAACGCCCGCGACGAAGAGTTCATTCCGGGGCGCAGCCATCTGCTGCACTACACGACCCTCCACACCCAGCCCTGGCGCCCCTTCCCGGAGCGCTTCGTCTATCAGGAGGGCAGCTACACCCAGCTGTGGCACGAGCTCGAGCGCGAGGCCATCGCCCGGGGCTTCGAGCTCTTTCGCCGCGACGCCCCGAGCAAGCTCTTCGAGC
>JANNQH010000333.1:0-4764 GCA_031400655.1 Deltaproteobacteria bacterium
GGCCCCCACCTCCACTTCGAGGTCTACACGATCCGCAGCGACGGCAGGCGACAGACCCTCCCCGTGCAATTCTGGAACGGCACGCGAGCGGGCTTCACCGCCCTCGCGGGCCTCGAGTACAAGCCCGGCTGTCCGCGCGGCGGCGCCTGTCTCCCGGGTGAGCTCGCGAGCGAAGATCCGCCCGACACGCCCAGCGGTAGCCTCCCCGCCGCCCCCGATTCGCCGGCGATCGGGCGCTAGGAGCCACCCGGCAAGCTGGCGGCGTCAGTTCTCGTCGGAGCCGAGCGGTTCTTCGGGCGCCCGGTTCCCCTCGTAATCGCTCCGGTCCTCGCGCCACGCATCGTAGTCATAATCCGAGAGACCCTCGTCCTCGAAGCTCGCGGGCTCGTCGTCCGTGTCCTCTCGCTGGTAGAGCGGATTGCGGCCGTCGTCCTCGCTTTCGTCCCGATCGGCGTCGCGCGCCTCGTCGTCCTTGCTCGGCGCGTACGCGCCCTTGCCCCCGAACATGCCGTCGTCCTCGTAGACGCCGAGTGCTTGCACGTCGTCTGCGTCGATGCCCTCGTCGTCGACCTCGTAGATCCAGTTCATCGAGCCGCCGGCGGCGACGACCTCCTCGTAGATGGACTCGATCCTGGAGCGGACGTCCGCAAGCTCCTTCTTTGCTTCGTTCGCGTTCGTGCGGTGGAAGTGGCGAACTCCGCTGCGGCGATAGGTCCGGCGATTCGCGTCGGCATACTCCTTCGTGGCGAGCTTCACCGTCTGGACGAGCCTCGCCTCTTCGTGACGCAGGTCGCGATAGCGGGTCTGCCAGTAGGCCTTGAGGGCGTCCGGATCCTCTGCCTGCGCGGAGGCGGCCGGCGGTTGGAGCAGGAAGGATGCCGCCGTTCCGATCGCGACGGCGAGCAGGAAGACCGCCATTGTCGGTGCCATTCGAACGGTTCGTTGCCATCGCGTCATGCTTTCGCTCCCTTGCGCTCGACGACCTTCTCGGTTCGTCGGATTGGCTACAGCCGGAATCTTCCGATCTCGTCCTCGAGCCCCTGGGCGAGGGCCGAGAGGTCCGCGACTGTCGTATTCGTCTGCTCGGCGCGCTGCGTCGTCTGGAGCGTGACCTCCCGGAAGACCTGCAGCGCCTCCTGGATCTGATCGGCCCGGATGCTCTGGTCTCGGGTCGCGACCGAGATCTCCGTGATCTTGGCCGCCACGGTCTCGACCGAGCGCGCGATCAGGCTCGATTCGTTTCGCTGCTCGCGAGCGGCGTTCTTCACCTCGTGACCCAGATGGCGCATCTGCTCGACGCCGCGGGTGATCTCGGCGCTCGCGGTGTCCTGCTCGTGGGTCCCGCGCTTCAATTGAAGGGCGATTTCCTTGACTTGTTTCATCGCGAAGCCGACCTGCCCGATATCTGCCGTCTGATTGCGCGTCGCCTCGACGATCTCCTTGGCCCAGAGCGTCGACTGCTGTGCACTGTCACCGATCTCACGGAGCATGCGGCCGGCCTCCTGGGACAGATCGACACCGCGATCGACGCGCATCGCGCCCTGCTCCATCGCCTCGACGGCGCTCTCGACCGCCCCCTGGACCGACTCGATCAGCTCGGCGATCTCCTGGGTGCTCCTCGCCGTCCGATCGGCCAGCATGCGGACCTCGTCGGCGACGACCGAGAATCCGCGGCCGTGCTCGCCGGCCTGCGCCGAGATGATGGCGGCGTTGAGCGCCAGGAGATTCGTCTGATCGACGACCGCTTCGATCACGCGTACGACCTCGCCGATCGATTGACTCTTGTCGGAGAGGCTCGCGATGATCGATTCGATGCCCTTGAAGGAGTCCTGGATGCGCTGCATCCCGTCGACCGTCTCTTTCACCGCGGACACACCCTGGCCGGCCTTGCGCGCCGTGTCTTCCGAGAGCTGATGGCTCTCCCGGGCGTTGCTCTCGACCTGTCGCACGGACTGGGACAGCAGCTCGAGGGCGGTCGCGGTCGAATCCGTCGAATGATTGAGGGCATCCGCGCTGCGGGCGATCTCGCGAATCGCGCTCGTCATCTCGACGACCGAGGCGGCGGTCGTCTCGATGATTTCCGACAGTCCGTCGATGTGACGCGCAGACTCGGCGATCGACGCGTCCATCTCGATCGCGGCGATCGAGGTCTCCGCGGCCGTATTCGAGAGCGCTTCGACGTTGTCGTTCACGGTGTGGATCGAGCTCGTGATGCCGCTGATCGAATCCGACGTCTCGCCGACCGCTTGCTCCTGGCGAATCGCCTCGCCGCGCATCGCCGAGCTCGATTCCGCGAGCTGGCTCGTGACCTGGGCGACATAGCGGGTGTTCTCGCGGACCTGGGCGACGAGTCCGCGCAGGCTCTTCACCATCGCATTGAACGCGAGGGACAGGACACCCATCTCGTCTTCGCTCTGGACGTCGACCTGGGTCGAGAGATCGCCGCCCGCCATCGCGCGGGAGCCTTCGACGAGGCGCTCGAGGGGAATGGCGATCTGTCGCCGGAGCCGGGACGCGCCGATCGAGCAGACGATGAACGAGACGAACAGCACGGCCACCACGATCCCCGTCGAGATCGCGAGAAAGTCGGTGACGGCCTGGGTGCCCGAGCGGATGAAGACGGTGCCGATCACCTCTCCGCCCGCCTCGATTGGAGAGGCCAGGTCGATCCGGTCCCGAGTCCACGCGGGCGTGAAGACGAGCGTCCGGGGCGCCTCGAAATCGTCGACCCCCTCGCGCACATAGCGCGCGAAGACCTGGCCCGACTTGTCATAGACGAGGGCCGCCTCGACGGAGGCCGCGACGGTGAGTGAGTGCAACGTCTCGGTCGCCGCCTGCTGATCGTCGAACAGGAGCGACGCGACCGAGTTGCCGCCGATCACGCCGGCGAGCAGCTGCAGGTTCTCGTCCGTCACGCGTTTGAACTGGATGAAAGCGGTCGCGAACAGCGACGCCGCGGTGAGCCCGAGTGCCAGGCCCGTCGTCGAGAAAAAGCCGCGCACGATCCGGTGCTGAATCGAATCCCGACCGAGGAATATCGTCATCGCATCACACTCCCAGGCCCCGCCCGAAGGCCCCACGCGACTTCGCAACATCGATTCAAGGTGAAGTATCCCCGACGAGCTTCGCGAGGCGCAGCAAGCTCGAGCTGATCTTCAGCCCCGCGCGCCGGGCCGCCGACGGATTGATCTCGAAACGGATCTTCTGGTCCACAAGAATGAAATTCGCGATCCCGCCCGCGGCCGCGAATCCCCCCTGATCGGAGATCGTGAACACCGCGAGCTCACCGAGCCGTCCCGCCACGGCCGCAGCCTCTGCGGGCACGCTCGCGTCGACGAAGAGCAGATGACAGCCGCTCGCCGCCTCGAGGCTCCCGATCGTCTCGACCGAGACCGGTCGGCGGCCGACGCTGCGCCCCGATACCGTCTCCGAGAGCACCTGCTCGAACCCCGTATCGGAGAGCAGACAGAGCCGAATCGCCGCTGTGGCACCGTTGAACGCGGCCTCGGGCCATTCGACATAACGGGCGAAGTTGAAGAGAAAAGCCGCCTTGACCTGGCTCTCGGAGTTGGCTGCGGCGATCCCGGGGAGCAGCCACGCGAAGAGGCCGCAGAGCACAAAGATGACGCGCGATCGATGCGGAGTGCCCGCGCATCGCGCAGACAAGCGTGACGCCGGGGGACGAGACGCGACAGACGAACGTGTCGATCTTCGGCCCACTTTCCTCTCCGAAATTCCAGACCTGGAAGCGCGCTGCATTGGCGAATTCGCTCATCGGCAATTCCAGGGCAAAAAGAAGCGGATTGAGCGAGGCCTTCGCGGCCGCGAGGTGCATTCGCCACAATCACCGCAAGAGAATCCGGAGCCTCCAGTCATGACCCCGCGCGTCTCGATCCTGCTGCCGGTCTGGAACGCGGGAGAAACCCTGGCGAGCTGCCTTCGCAGCCTCGAGCGCCAACGCGAGCCGGGCTGGGAATGCGTGCTCATCGATGATGGCTCGAGCGACGATTCCCTCGCGCTGGCTCATGCCTTTGCGGCTCGGGAGCCACGCATCCGGGTGACGGCCCGACCTCACGAGGGTCTCATCGCGGCATTGAACGCGGGGACCGCATTGTGTCGAGCGCCGCTCGTCGCCCGCATGGACGCAGACGACTGGATGCACCGCGATCGCCTGGCGCTCCAGTGCGCGCTGCTCGACCGGGAGCAGGGTCTCGACGCCGTCGGTAGCTTCGTGCGCTCGTTTCCGCGCGCGAGCCTGCAAGCCGGTGCGCGCCGCTATGAAGCCTGGCTCCACAGCCTGAAGGGCCCCGCAGAGATCTGGCGCGACCGCTTCGTCGAATGCGCTGTCGCTCATCCGACGCTGATGATCCGGCGCGAACGACTGATCGAGCTCGGGTATCACGACCGCGGCTGGCCCGAGGACTACGATCTTCTGCTGCGACTCCAGACCCGCGGCCCCCGCGTCGGCGTCGTCCCGCAGCGCCTGCTCGGCTGGCGCAACGGCGAGAACCGCACCTCGCGGCGCGACGGTCGTTATGCCCTCGACCGCTTCACCGCCTGCCGCGCCCACTATCTGTCCCGGGACTTCTTGAAAGACGCCCGCGAGTACGTCCTCTGGGGTCACGGTCCGACCGGCCGCGCGCTTCGCCGCGCACTCGAGTCCCTCGGCCACCGCGCCGCCGCCATCGTCGAGGTCCACCCGCGCCGCCTGGGCCAGACGATCCACGGCGCCCCGGTGATCGCCCCGAACGAGCTCGCCACCCG
>JANNQH010000334.1:0-2754 GCA_031400655.1 Deltaproteobacteria bacterium
TTCCGGGAATCTGACCCTCGAAGCTTCGCGAGAGCGCCGCCCGGAGCCCGGCGTTGAAGGCGGTGTAGGCGCCGGATTCGCGTCCCGCGAGCCGGGCAAGGGACGTGGCGCCGTATTCGCTCGAGACGAGGCCCGGCTCGACGATCACGACGTCGATTCCGAAGCGGGCGACCTCGAAGCGCAGGACGTCGCTCGCGGCTTCGAGGGCGTACTTCGAGGCATGATAGGCGGCGCCGCCGGGGAACGTGAGCCGCCCGCCCATGCTCGACAGCATCAGGATCCGGCCGCAGCGCCGCTCGCGCATGCGCGGCAGGACGCGCTGGGTGACGGCGATCGCCCCGATCAGGTTCGTCTCGAGCTGTTCGCGAAAGTCGTCGAGCGAAAGCTCTTCGAAGGCGCCCTGCTGGCCATAGCCCGCGTTGTTGATCAGGACGTCGATGCCGCCGTGGCTTGCCTCGATTTCCGTCGCGACGCGGTCGATCGACTCGGGGTCCGTCACGTCGAGCTGGCGCCCTTCGCAGCCGGCGGCGGTGAGCGCCGCGAGTTTCTCGACACGGCGGGCCGTTGCGAAGACGGTGAAGCCGGCCGCAGCGAATCGATGGGCGCAGGCGGCACCGATGCCGGAGGAGCAGCCGGTGATGAGGGCGCTGCGGGTCACGGATCTACAGCAGCCCCTCGACGTCCTTCTCGATCTTCTCCGGCGTGTCGACCGAGCCGTAGCGCTTCACGACCTCGCCCTTCCCGTCGACCAGGAACTTGGTGAAGTTCCACTTGATGCCCTCGCTGCCGAGCACACCGGGCGATTCGCTCTTCAAAAACTTGTAGAGCGGATGCGCGTTTTCTCCATTGACCTCGACCTTGGCGAACATCGGAAACGTCACGTCGTAGGTCGTCGAGCAGAAGCTCTGGATCTCGTTCTCGTCGCCGGGCTCCTGATGGCCGAACTGATCACAGGGGAAGCCGAGGATCACGAGCCCTCGGTCCCGGAGCTTCCGGTACATCGCTTCGAGACCCTTGTACTGGGGGGTGAAGCCGCATTTGCTCGCGACGTTCACGATCAAGAGGGTCTTGCCGCGATAGGCGTCGAGAGATTGATCTTTTCCGTCGATCGTCCTGGCCTTGAAGTCGTGCACGCCCATGATGACCTCCGCGTGTGGGTAGCTGCAGACTAGAGATCCGCCGAGAGCGCGGCAACCCGACCCGAATTACGGGGGAGTGCGGGCGACAGGGCCTGCGACTTCGCTCACGGGGCAAGGGTCGCGCACACCGATCTCGAGTAGAGTCCGGGGCGATTCCTGGCCTCGAGATCCGCCCTGGCCTCGCCCATAGGCGGTGCGCTGGTGGCCCGCGTGCGGCGCTACTTCGGCCGGAATGATGGAGAGTGTCGAATGAAGATCTCGATCGGATGTGCACCGGGACCGCAGACTCGCGAGCTGGCGATTCGCGCCGAGGCGCTCGGCTACGACCGCATCTGGCTCTTCGATTCGGCGGCGCTCTACGAAGACATCTGGATCCATCTCGCCCAGATCGCCGAAGCGACGCGCCGGATCGGCCTCGGCACGGCGGTCCTCGTTCCGAACCTGCGCCACGTGATGACGACCGCATCGGCGATCGCCACGGTCGACCGGCTGGCGCCCGGCCGGCTCGCCTGCGCGATCGGGACGGGCTTCACGGCGCGGGCGGTGTTGGGACAGAAGGCCCTTTCGTGGAAGTTCACGTCGACCTACCTCCGGCAGCTCCGCGCCCTCCTGCACGGCGAAGTCGTCGAGATCGAGGGTCGCGCCTGCCAGATGATCCACCATGCGAAGCTCGCCAAGTCGCGGCCGATCGAAGTGCCGCTGCTGCTCTCGGCCTTCGGGCCGAAAGGTCTCGCCCTGACGCGCGAGCTGGCCGACGGCTGGATGGGCTTCGCGTCGCCGCCTGAGCGCTTCGACTGGGCGGTCCAGATGGTGACGGGGACGGTGCTCGACGCGGGGGAGTCATCCCAGTCGCAGCGCGTCGTCGACGCCTTCGGTCCGTGGCAGGTCGGCATGTATCACGCCACCTGGGAAGCGAATCCGGCTGCGGTCTCGGCGCTGCCGGGCGGCAAGGAATGGTTCGATGCGATCGCGGCGGCGCGGCCCGAAATGGAGCGCCATCTCGCGGTCCACGACGGACATGTCACGCATCTCAATCGCGCCGACCGCCTGGCGCTCGCGACCTTCGGCGGTCAGATCCCGTGGTTCGGCTGGGTCGGCGAGCCCGAGAACATCCGCGCCCGGGCGAAGGAAGCGGAATCCGCGGGCACGACCGATCTGCTCTTCGTACCGTCGGGCGACGATCTCGTGCGCGAGGCCGAGGCCTTCTTCGGCGCGCTGGGACACATGCAGGGCTGAGCCCTCAGCGCGAGAAGAGTCGCGCGACGCGGATCGGCCTGGGAGAATCGAGATGGACCAGATCCTGAATTTTGTCCAGCTGACCGAATCGGTCGGAACCGCAGGCCAGCCGACGCCGGAGCAATTTGCCGACATCGCCCGGGCGGGCTATGCGGCCGTCGTGAATCTCGCCGTGCCGGATTCGCATAACGCGGTAGTCAACGAGGGAAGTCTCGTCACCGCGACGGGCATGACCTACGTGAACATCCCGGTGAAATGGGACGATCCGACGCTGCGCGACCTGAAGATCTTCATCAAGACGATGCGGGCCTTCGAGGGCGAGCGCGTCTTCGTCCACTGCGCGATGAACATGCGCGTCTCGGCCTTCATGTACCACTAC
>JANNQH010000335.1:0-2633 GCA_031400655.1 Deltaproteobacteria bacterium
ACGAATACTATCGCTCGAGGAGATGTCCGACCGGTTCCTGATCCAGGACCTGATCACCGAGGAAGCAGCGGCGATCGACGAGCGCGACTGGGAGCGTTGGGAAGAGACGTATATGGCCGATGCGAAGATCGACTGGTCGGGTAACGGCGGTGCGAAGGGTGGTCCGAAGGTCATTCGCGCCTGGGCTTCGGCGGTTCTCAGCGAAGCCAACTTTCCGTATCCGCAGTACCAGCACTACTGCACGAATTTCCGGATCCGCGTGAGCGGCGATTCGGCGACCTCTCGGCATCTCCAGATCATTCCGATCTCGGTCCTCTCGCCCGGCGGTGGCCGCCAGATCGCTTTCTCGGGGATCTGGTTCGAGGATGAGCTCGTGCGCTCACCCGACGGCTGGAAGATCGCCGCCCGCCAGGAGTTTCGGGCCTGGCAGCACAACTTCCCGGCGACCTTCGAGGTCCCGAAGGCCTGACGCGGGGCTAATCGGAGAGGACGCTTGGAGTTTCTCGTCATCCCGCTAGCCGCCTTCGTGGCGTCGACCTTGACGCTCTTCTCCGGCTTCGGTCTCGGGACGCTGTTGATGCCCGTGGTCGCGATCTTCTTTCCGGTCGAGATTGCGATCGCGCTGACGGCGGTCGTCCATTTGGCGAATAACGTCTTCAAGGCGGTTCTGCTGGGAAGGCGGGCGAATAGCGATGTGTTCTTCCGATTCGGGATCCCTGCGGTGGCGGCGGCCCTGCTCGGCGCGCTTCTTTTGGGACGGCTCTCGGGCACAGCGCCGCTCCTCGAGTACCAGGCCCTTGGACGTACCTTCGCGATCACGGCCCTGGGCCTCGTCACCGGTCTCTTGATCCTCTTTTTTGTCGTCGTCGAGTCATCGCCGCGCATCGCCTCGGCGGCGGTCGATCCAAAATGGCTTCCGCTGGGCGGCGTCGTGAGCGGCTTCTTCGGTGGGCTCTCAGGTCATCAGGGGGCATTCCGAAGCATGTTTCTCCTCAAGGCGGGCCTCGATAAACAGGAGTTCGTCGCCACTGGCGTCATGATCGCGATCGCCGTCGACCTCGCGCGGACGGGGATCTACGGCTTCCGGTTCCTCGAGGCGCGGAGCGCGATCGACTGGTCTCTCGTCGGAACGGCGGCCCTCGCAGCTTTCGTGGGGGCTTATCTCGGCGCACGGCTGCTCGAGAAGGTCACGTTGGCGGGGGTTCGCGCCATCGTGACCGCGCTGCTGGTCGTGATCGCATTCGGGCTCATGTCCGGAGTGCTGTAGCGGCCGGATTCGACGGCACGAGCGACGTCAACGCGCTGTGCGCGCACGCAAAAGGACCACGCGATCGAAGAACCGGTAGAGCCCCATTCCGACGATCATCGAGGCGACGAAGATCATCACGCGCGGCGAGCCGCTGACGAGAGAAGCGAGCGCCGGACCCGGGCAGAAGCCGGCCAGGCCCCAGCCGATTCCGAAGAGGGCCGCTCCCCCGATCAGTTGCGCGTCGATGCCGGCGGCCGGGACTCCGCCGGAGGCGAGCGGCTGCGGCGAGGTCGATCCGTTCGCGGACGGACGACGCCGGCGTTGAATGATCTGACCCCCCGTTGCCACGCTGAGCGCGGCGCCCATCACGAAGGCCAGGCTCGGATCCCAGGCGCCGGTGACGTCGAGGAAGGCGATCACCTTCGCGGGGTTGGTCATCTGGGACAGCGCCAGCCCGGCCCCGAAGAGTGTTCCAGACAAGAGCGCACTCGCCTCGAATTTCATCACAGCCTCCCTGCCAGGCCCGCTCGCATCAGCAGCACCGTGAGGCCGCCGATCAGCATGAAGGTCGCCGTCGCAGCGAGCGAGCGCGGCGAGCCGCGCGAGATGCCGCAGATCCCGTGTCCACTGGTGCAGCCGTTGCCGAGCCGCGTTCCGAATCCGACGAGCAGTCCCGCGATCACAAGCTCGACCGGGCTGGCCTCGATCTCCAGCGCGAGCGTCCCCTGCAGCCCGACTACGAGTGATGCGCCGAGCGGCAGCCCGACCAGAAATGCGAAGCGCCAGCCGCGCGCTTCTCCCGAGCCCGGCCAGAGCGCCTGAGCCAGAATGCCGCTGATCCCGGCCACGCGTCCGTTCGCGAGCAGCAGGAGCGACGTTGCCCATCCGATCAAGCCGCCACCGACAGCGCTCGAGACCGGCGTGAACTCCGTCATATCCCCCCTCCCTCATGAAAGAGCAGCTCCTCTCGTTGTCGCGTAGCCAGCTTCGAGGCGCGGCCTGCCGCGATTCCGACGCCGAGCAGAAAGAGTGCGAAGACCAGCTGGGGCCACGTCTCGGGCAGCGCCGGCGCGAGGGTCTGGACGAGGAGAGCGCCCTCACGCAGCAGGATCACGCTACCCATCACCAGCACGAATCCCGCGAACGCACGCCGCATCCGCGCCGGATCGATGCGCCGCGTCAGTGCGACCCCCGCGATGGCACCCGCGATTGCGGCCGCCGACACGAGCGCCACGAGCGTCCTATCGATCGAGACGTGATTCGCATAGCCGGCAAAGCCGGCGGCGCAGTTCAGGACGATGATGAAGAGCGAAGTTCCGACAGCCGCGCTCATCGGGAGCCCCGCCCAGAGCGCGAGGGCAGGGACGATCAGGAAGCCCCCGCC
>JANNQH010000336.1:0-10613 GCA_031400655.1 Deltaproteobacteria bacterium
CATCTTCGCAACGCGAGCTTCGAGCGCGACGCCTCGCCGATCGATCCCGAGTGCGCCTGCCCGGCCTGTACCCGGCATTCGCGCGGCTATATCCGCCACCTGCTTCGCAGTGGAGAGAGCCTCGGGTCGCGCCTCGCCTCCCTGCACAACCTCACGTACTACTTGAAGTTGATGGCGCGAGCCCGAGAAGCCATTGCAGCGGGCCGCTTCGCGTCGCTTCACGCCGAGCTCGCAGCGCTCACGGAGCGCCCCGTGGACGCCCGCGACTAGTCACCGGCGGAGTCACCGGTCGGCCTCGGCCACCGCCCCGGCGACCGCCAATGCAGCCTGCTCGGGCAGTGCGTCGCCGAGCATCCCGGGCACGATCGACAGGCGCTCGGCCTGCTCGGGCCACAGCCGCGATGAGACGCGATCGCGCAGGGGCTCGAAGCAGAGCGCTTCGCCCGCGGCGACCGCGATCGTCCCGAGCACGATGCGCGCCGGATCGAAGGCCATCACGAGGGGCACGATGCCGAGGGCGAGGTCATCGAGCCAGCGCGATAGCTCTTCCCGCGCGAAGGGGTCGTCTGCGCGCGCCGCCGCGAGCAGGCTTTCGGGAGCGATGCGCGAGCGATCTCCGTCGACGAGCTCGAAGATCCGGCTCGATTCGGGCACGCTGCGCTGAAGCCGCTTCGCCCAGGCTTGCCCCCCGACATAGGCCTCGAGGCAACCGCGCAGCCCGCAGTGGCAGCGGCGCCCGTTTCGCACGATGGGGATATGGCCGAGCTCGCCCGCGAACCCGTTCGCGCCCTGCACCAGCCGGCCGCCGCTGATCACGCCGCCACCGACCCCGGTTGACATCGTCAGGTAGATCATGTCCAGGGTTCCGCGGCCCGCGCCGAATCGATGCTCCGCCAACGCCGCCGCATTCGCGTCGTTCTCGACCCGCACCGGGACGCCAAAAGCGTCCTCGAGCAGCTGCGCCAGGGGAACGTCGCGCCAACCGGGAAGATTCGGCGGATTGAGGAGCACGCCCGTCCGCCGCTCAACCGGGCCGGGTGCCGCCACCCCGATCGCCTCGAGAGGCCCCTGCCCCGTCCCCGCGACCTCGCTCAGGAGATCGCGCGCCTCGCCGATCATGACGCGGAGGTCCTCGCGCCAGTCGCCGGAGAACCGCATCGGATGCCTTCGGCGCGCAAAGCCGCCGGAGGTGTGATCTCCGACCGCGAGGACACGCTTGCTGCCGCCGATATCGATTCCGAGAAGCGTCACGTCGGCCCTCGACCCTCGATCTCCGTTCGGGAGCCCACCCTATCACAATCGAGCTTGAGTCCCGGCGGCTGCGGGCCGATGCGAATGACACGCATCGTCGCGCACCTGCACAGAAGTCTGCCGGTCGACGACATTCTCCGGGAGAGCCGTCCATGCAATGCTCGAACTCCGTCCGATCCCTTCGATCCTGCGCGGGACTGATCGTCCTCGCTGCCCTCGGCCTCGCACTCGGGTGCGCGAACGGCGAGTTCCGGTTCAAGGATCCCTTCGACCGCAATCTGAGCTTCGGCGAGTCACAGCATCGCTACACGGTCCTGGTGCGCTGGACCGAGTTCCAGAAGGCGAAGGCTTTCGTGGTCGAGGAGGACCGGGACAAGTTCCTCGCCGACATGAAGTCCTTGAAGGACGCTCGCTTCACCGACTACGAATCCGAGGAGGTCGAGGTCGACGAAGAGGACATGAACAAGGCGACGGTCCACGTCACCTACACGCTCTATCTCCCCTCGAGCCCCTATGAGACCCAGATCGAAGAGGTCCAGACATGGACCCGCAAGGGGATGGGAAACACCTGGCTCGTCCGCTCGAGCTTCGAGGCCCTGCCGAAAGTGGCGACCAACTAACCCTCGAGGGCGCTTTCGCATGGCCGGACCGATGCGCATCCTGCTCGCGGACGACGTCGCGATGTTTCGCGACCTGGGCAAGGTGTTCCTGTCGCGCAGTGGTCCCGTCGATCTGGCCGCCAGCGCCCAAGAAGCCTTCGAGATCGCGCGCGAGCGGCCGCCTTCGGTCGTGATCGCCGACATGCACCTGCCGGACCTCTCCGGACCGGAGCTGTGCCGATCCATCAAGAACGATCCGGCCTGGGGCGCACCGCGGGTCGTACTGCTCGCGCGGGCCGGCTCCTCCGCCGATCACGCCGCCGCCGTACGGGCGGGAGCGGACGAAGTCCTCTTCAAGCCCCTCGAGCGCGACGTCCTGATCGCGACCGTCCGCCGGCTGACCGAGTTCGATTCGCCGCGAGGACTCCCGCGCGCCCGGGTCGAGCGCCCGATCGAGATCAGCGCCCGGGGCCTGCGGATCACCGGCACGCTGCGCAACGTGAGCCGCGGCGGCCTCTTCATCGATGTCCCGCTTCGGCTCCGCAAGACCGAGGAGATCGGCGTCCAATTCAGCCTCGACGAAGCGACGTCCGTCGTCTCACCGACTGCCCAGGTCGTCTGGATCCAGCCCAACGACCGCGGTCCCGACGGCATCGGACTTCGCTTCCTCGAGATCGATCCCGCGACGATCGACAAGCTCGAACATTTCGTGAGCGACCACTACCCGCGCTACCAGAGCGCGCCGGCTTGAAGTCATCGAGAGGAGCTGACATGAAAGAGACGGGACGAACGAGCCGGCGGATTCACTTCGCGGCGACCTGGACGCTGGCCATCGGTCTGGCTTCCAGCCTCGTGATCCCCTTAGTCGCGGGAAGCTCCGTGGCGAAGACCGGGGCCGCGACCGAGCTCAGTAGCGAGGATGCGGAGCTCGCGAAGAAGGCCGAGTGGCAGGACCGCTACCGAACGCTTCGCAACAACGCCGCGCGCATGCGCGACAACGCGATCAAGCTGCGACGGGCATACGGACTGTCCCAGCACGCGAACTACCCCCGTGGCGGGGCCCGGCTGCAATTCAAGGAGCAGGTCCTCGACACGGAGCGGAAGGCCGACGACTACGCGGCACAGGTCGCGGCCTTCGCCGACGAAGCGCGTCAGCACCAGATTCCGGCGGGCTGGATCTACGAGGTCGATGACGAGCCCGTCGATCTCGGCACGCCCGCAGCAGCCGACGACGACGAGTCGACCCACGAGATCAAAGCACCGGACGGTCGCAACCCGCTCTACTTCGACAACGACGACAACGACGACAACGACGACGACGAATCCGATGAGTCCGACGAGGACGAAGAGGATTCCGAGGATCCGTACGAAGCTGAAGATTCCGAGGATTCCGACGAAGACGACTGAAATGGCGCAGGCGAGAGGGCCCGCTGGTCCTCTCGCCTGAAAGATTCGACCGGAAGTCCCGCGAAGGTCCAGCCTGCGCGGGATTTCTATTTCGGGCTACTCGTCGCCGAAGTCGAAATCGCTCTCGGACTCGCCTTCCGGCGAACGGTCGCGATTCTCCCCCTTGATCACGGCGACGACGCGATCGCCCTGCTTCACGACCGTCCAGTGACGGGTCGCCTTGCCCTGTTCCGGCTGCATGCGAATGCTCTCGATGCTCATCGGCTCGTCGCTGTCGCCCGCGCCCATGCCTCCGAGACCGAGCTGCATCTGGGCGCCGCGGTTGCCACCGGGCGATCCTCCGCCAATGAACGGAATGGCGTATTTGAGTCCCGACCCGGCACCCACGGCCGGCGCGGCCGTCACCACCGGCGCTTGCGCCGTGGCGCGCTCGCGGAGCTCGGCCTTCCGCTGGTGCAGACGATCCGTGTAGCCCTTCCCGGTCCGGTCGACGGTAAAGCGTTCGTAGCGCTTGAGGTCGCCCATGGGTCGCGACTGCGCCTCGCTCTTGTGCATCGCCGGGATCCGCTTCGGATCATCCGTGAAGGCGTAGGTTCCGTCTTCGGTCACCCATGAATAGACGTTGCCGGCCAGCGCGGGTCCAGCCATCGCGATGAACAGGGTTGCGCCCAAAAGGAAACGTCCGACTCTCGTCGCGGTCTTCAGCTGCAGCATGTCCAGGTTCTCCTCTACTGGCAATTCGTGGAGCGCACCCCCCGAAAATCGCGAGACTTGCGAGCGATTGCGGTCGAATTGCCTGTGGCCTGCGGCCGGGCGACGAAAGCCGCGATCGGACCGTCTCCGGGCTCGACAGCGAGCCGCAACTCCGGTGCAGCGCGATTGACAAAACGGTGGAGCCCCATAGTATCCGCCACCCAGATTGATGCGGGGTAGAGCAGCCAGGTAGCTCGTCGGGCTCATAACCCGGAGGTCGGGGGTTCGAATCCCTCCCCCGCTACCAAAAAAAGAAAGCACCTCTCGAGCCTGCTCGAGGGGTGCTTTCTGTCATCTGGCTCTCGGCTGGCTCGGCTGGATCCCGGCCGACCTATCTCGTGAAGAACTTCTCGATCACCTCGCCCACATAGGCCATGCCTTCATCGTCGATGCCGTGGTTGCAGGGCAATACCAGCCCCGTCTCCATCACGCGGTCACAGTTGCCGAGGTCGCCGGGCGCGATGCGGTGCGGGCGGTTTTTGAAGGCCGGCTGACGCGCGATATTGCCGCTCCAGACCATGCGCGTATCGACGCCGTGACCCTCCATGTGTTTCTGGAACGCCCCGCGCACGACGCCGGACGCGGGCCGGATCAGGAACGGAAACATGTGCCACGCGGTGTCGATCCCCTTCGTCACCTCCGGCAGCACGAAGACGTCCGGACGCTTTTCGAGGACCGCGGTCAAGAGCGCGAAGTTCCGCTTCCTGCGCGCGAGATTCGTCGCGAGCTTGCGCATCTGGACGACGCCGAAGGCCGCCGAGATCTCGCTCGGCTCGAAGTTCCAGCCGACCTCGTCGAAGATGAAGAGGTCGTCGTACTGGATGCCGTCGAGATCACTGAAGAAGGAGCGCGTGCCCTTCTGTGAGCCGAAGAATTTGGGCTCGCTGCGCCGCCCCCAGCGCCGCAGCGTGAGCGCCCGGTCGACGAGGGCGGGATCGTCGAGCAGGACCATGCCTCCGGTGCCAGCCGCCGTGATGATGTGGGAGAGCGCGAAGCTCGTGAGCGAGATGTCCGAGCGGGTCCCGGTCGGCGTCCCGCGCAGCGTGGCCCCGAGGCAATCGCAGGAATCCTCGATCAGCTGCAGCGAATGCCGGTCCGCGATGGCTCGCAGGATGTCCCAGTCCGGACAGTTCCCGATCAGGTTCGGGACCAGCATCGCCTTCGTGCGCGGCCCAATCGCCGCCTCGATCCGATCGAGGTCGACCTGATAGGTGTTGGGCGTGACATCGAGCAGAACTGGAACGAGCCCCGCCCGCACGATCGAGGCGATATCCGTCGAGAACGTGAGCGCTGGCGTGAGGATTTCGTCGCCTGGCTCCAGGGCGAGCAGCTCGACGGCGAGGTAGAGCGCCGACGAACCCGAGTTCACCATCACGCCGCGCTGCTTCCCGAAGGCCGCCGCGACGAGCCGCTCCAGCTCTTTCGTGTGCGGCCCGATCCGCAGCGCCGTCGCGCCGCCCCGCAGCACCGAGAGAACGGCCTGCACCTCTTCTTCATCGTGGACGCTGCCGGCATACTCGATCCGTTTGATCGCCAT
Source organism: Deltaproteobacteria bacterium (assembly GCA_031400655.1). Taxonomy (GTDB): domain Bacteria; phylum Myxococcota_A; class UBA9160; order UBA9160; family UBA4427; genus UBA4427. The sequence goes on from JANNQH010000336.1 coordinate 5,548, forward strand.
GACTCTCCGGCCTTTCAGCTCTTCGCGGCGCTGCGAATCGCATCGACCGCCTTCTGACCCAGATCCTGGGCGCCCTGCGTCGGCTGGGCGTAGCTCGGCGTGATGGCGATGCGCCGGATCGTCTCCCGGGAGCAGAGCGCGTTCACGACCTGCTCGGCGACGGACGACGTATCCATGATCCTGCCATACATGTAGTCGAGCTCCGCCCAGCGTTGGACGATCGGCGCGAGCTTCTCCATCGACTCCCCGAATCCGAACTCGGTCAACGTGTCGCCGTTCGCGATCGAGGTGAACCCGACCTGCCGGTGCTCGCCTTGCCAGGCCTGGATCAAGCGTTCGAGGGCCGCCTTGCTGACGACATAGGTCGCCTGCTTGGGGCGCGGGGGCGAATCGTCGATCGAAATCGACGAGATCACGACGACCTTGCCTTGCTGGGCCGAGAGCTCGGCGATCGCCGCGTTGAGCACGAGCGAGAGGCCGATCACGTTGGTCGAGAACACCTCGAGCCAGGCCTTCGAATCGACCTCCTCGATCGGCCCGAAGGTCGAGATGCCCGGGCAGTACACGAGGGCATCGAGCCCGCCCATCCGCGCGATCGCCTCCGCCACGACCGCGCGACAGCTGGCTTCGTCGGTCACATCGCAGGCGCCCGCGAAGCACGCTCCGCCGGCTTCGCGTGCGGCCGCCTCGATCCGATCCCCGCGGCGCGCCGAGAAGCAGACCCGGGCGCCTTCCCGCGCGAGGGCGAGGCCCGACTCCCGTCCGAGGCCCGAGGAGGCCCCGACGACGAGGATCCGCTTGTCCTTGAGTCTCATTCCTGAACTCCCGTGTGAGGGCGGGTGGCCGGCCCGATCCGGCGCGCGGCCAACATAGACCAGATCGATTCAGGCACGAACGGCGCGCGCAGGGATCCACATCGCAACTTCGCCGTCCTGGACGAGCTCGTCACGCTGGTTGAGGAGCTGGACGGCGAAGTGGACGACGCTCATGTCGGGGCGACCGCGGGAGGGGGTGGAGCGAACGGGTCGATGGCGCGTTCGGATCGTGTCGCCGATTCGAACGGGCGCGTAACATTGGAACGAATCGCCGAGATGGCCCGCCAGTCCCGTCGAAGGCAGCTCGACCGCGAGCAGCGCGTGAAGAAAATCGCCGAAGGCAAGACAGAAGGTCCAGCTCGGCGGGGCGATGCGATCGCCGAATCGACCCTGGCCTGCGAAGACGCGGTTCAGGTAGAGCGGATTGCGCTCGGCCGTGAGATTGGTGAAGCCGACGATGTCCGCTTCCGTCACCGTCCTTCCGTGGCTCTCGCCGCGCGGACCGAACTCGAGCAGGTCATCCGCGAAGAGAGGCCGCGGGCCCGCATCGGGTCTCGCGATGGGACGCGCCATCGCCAGCGGCGGCACCGTCTCGTCGCCCGTGCGAACGCTCACGGCGCCGCGACAGCTCCGCTCCCCGCGTTGATTCAAGACCTCGAACTCCGTGTCGCGATCCGCTGCCGGCGCGAGCCCAGGGGTCGCGGCGGAGGCGGCCGGTCGATGCCGCAACGAGAAGCGATCGCCGACCCGCATCGAGCGCTCGAAGCGGATCGTAAAGCTCGCGATCGAGGCATCCGGATTCCCGACCGCGAGGCATTCGGGCGCAGACCAGGCGAGCGCACCGAGGGCCCAGCACGCCAAGAGCAAGCCGGGGGCGATCGTGCCCGGGCTGCCGGGCTCGCCGGTGGCCAGGCCGTGATCGAAATGCATGCGCGCGTAGTCGCCCGTCGAGCCGCCGAAGGCAATGAGATCGGCGGGCGTGATCGTGCGATGACCGATCTCGGCGGAATAGCTCGCGGGATCGGCGAGCGGTCCGGCTCGCGGCGTCAGGTCCAATCGGAGAAGCTCCCCTCTTCAATCGCAAGCGTTCCGGATGCGCACACAGGAGCCTAACCCGGTGGCGAATCGGAGGCATCCATGCGTACAGTCCAAATGCATCCAAGGGGCGCTCAGGCCAGGAGGGAGGATTCGATGGACCAAGGGGACTCCAAGCGAGCGAACCTGAATCGACGCGTTTTCCTGGGCGCTGCGGCGGGGAGCGTCGCCGTCGGCGCCGCGGGCCTGATCGGCTGCTCGCCGCAAGCCCCCGAAGCCAAGGAACACTGGGATCACGAGGTCGACGTGGTCGTCGTCGGGAGCGGCACCGGCCTCGTCGCCGCCCTCGCTGCCCAGGTCGCCGGGGTCGACGTCCTCGTGATCGAGAAGCGCCAGATCGTCGGCGGCAGCACGGGCCATTCGGGCGGCGTCGCCTGGATTCCGAATAACAACGTGATGCAGGACGAGGCAATCGTAGACGACCGCGCCCAGGCGCTCGTCTACTTGACGAAGCTGGCCGGTGGACAGGCGAGCCAGGAGCTGATCGACGCCTTCCTCGACGCGGGTCCCGAGATGGCCGATTTTGTCGCCGCCCACTCCCCGATTCGCTGGCGCGTCTCGAAGATCATGGGCAACAACGCCGACTACCACCCCGAGTGGCCCGGCGCCTTGACCCGAGGTCGCAGCATCGAGCCCGTCGTCGATCGCGAGGGGCTCTACGGTCCCGATCTGATCGCCGGCCTGCAGAAGGGATTAGAGGCCGCAGGCGGAACGATCTGGACAGAGACCCCCGCGCAGCGCCTGATCGTTCGACACCATGACGAGAAACGCCATGAAGTGGTCGGTGTCGAGGCCGTTCGCGAGGGCAAGCCGATCCGGATCCGCGCCCGCCGCGGCGTCCACCTCGCCACCGGCGGATTCGAGTGGGACTTCGAGCTGAAGCAGCATTTCCTGCGCGCGCCGACCCTCTACACGCTGGGCGCCGGAGGCAACACCGGAGATGGTCTGCGCATGGCGATGGCCGTCGGTGCCGACCTGCGCAATCTGAACGAGGTCTACGGGATCACGGTCTACAAGGCCGAGGCCGAAGCGGTGCGCGCGCACAACATGGGGGCGACGCTGAACGCCGAGATCGAAAAACGGGTGGCGGGCACGATCGTCGTGAACGACCGCGGCGAGCGATTCCAGGACGAGGCCGCCGACTACGACACGACCTGGCGCAGCTATTTCGCGTGGGAGAACTGGGGGGAGCTGCGTTACCGCAACGTGCCGGCGTTCCTGTTGTTCGACGGCAGTGTCCGCGCGAAGGGCAAGATCGCGGGCGCTGGGGCATCGGATCCCCTCCCGCCGTGGATGATCGAGGCAGCGAGCTTGCGCGAGCTCGCCGAGCGCCTCGGCATCGATCCCGCCGGCCTCGAAGCAACCGTGGCGCGATTCAACGAGCACGCCCGCCAGGGCGTCGATCCCGATTTCACCCGCGGCAAGAGCCACTACGATCGCTATGGCAGTTCCGACGTCACGATCACCCTCGGCCCCCTCGTCGAAGCGCCCTTTTTCGGTGCGGAAATTGCGCCCGCGGATCTCGGGACCTGCGGCGGCGCGCGGGTCGATGCAAAGTCGCGCGTGCTCGACCCCTTCGGCGAGCTGATCCCCGGACTCACCGCCTCGGGCAACGTCGCCGGCGTCGGGAGCCCCGGATCGAGCTACGGCGGTGGCGGCGGCACGATCGGGCCGGCCATGGCCTTTGCGTTCATCGCGGGGCGCGAGCTCGGGGCGAAAAAAGCATCCGCCTGAGTCCCCGGCCGACTAATCGTGACCCGGCAGGTAGGACTCGAACAGCTGGCCGGCCACCGGGTCCGAGGCGTCGGGCACATCGTAATGAGTGCGGATTTCGACAGAGCCGTCCTCGCCGAAGCGATAGACCTCGATGCTCTTCATCACGACGGACTTGCCGTTTTTTGTGAAGGTATTCGCCATGACCCAGGCGAGCTCGTTGCCGCAGATGAACGTCGTCGACGGGTCGACGTAGAAATGGGTCATGGGCTGGAAGAGATCGAAGGGCTTCACACAGCAGCCCTCGAAATCGAATTTGGGCGGCGTCCCCACCGGGTCGAGCATCTTGAAGCCGCCCGGCGCGATCTTCTTCCAGTTGGCGACCCAGGCGTCCTTCTTGCCGGCGTTCCAGAGCTCGACGTAGCCCCGGCCGAATTCGAGCATCTGCGCACGGGTCGGTACGGCCATCTTCTTCTCCTGCGAGCCCGCGGATCGGGCGGTGAAATGCGAAGGCGCTCAGCGAACGCGCTTGAGGGTATTCGAATCGCGGTGATGGAAGACTTCAGAGCGGCCCTTCAAAAGGAGCTGCGTGTCCTCGGCATAGCGGAACCGATCCGTTCCCTCGAGGTCGACCTCGAGCTCGTAGCGCACGGTCTTGAACTCGACGTCGAGAAACGGGTTCGAGGCGATGCCGAAGGTCTCCGAGCCGACGACCGCCAGCAGCTTGAACTTCCGATCCGAAGCGATCGCCCGGCCGCCGGCCAGGATGGTCATCCCTCTCGGAACCAGGAAGCAGCGCATCACCTGCCCCGCCGCCGCATCCCAGAGCCAGTAGCCGAGCTCTTCGTGGAACGGATCCGCTTCACCGATCCGCCACGCGTTGGTCGAATAACGCAGGCCAAAGAGCGTCTGCTCGTGGTTGTCGACCGGACCCATCGGAGCAAAGACAGCGCGCTCGCGGTACGGCGTCGTCATCAGCCCGCGATCGGCGGCCGGTGCCACGTCGATGCCCTCGGCACCTTCCCAGACGCCGGCCAGCCCCGCCAGGGGCCCGAGCTTCGCGATGATCTCTATCTCCGACAGGCCCATATCCCCATCTCCTTCGATCGATTCGATCGCTTTCAGGCGATCGCCGAGAATGCGACCAGGCCCCCGCCGTCGAGGGCCCAGGTCTGTCCCGTGATCCAGCGGCCGGTATCGGCGGCCAGGAAGAGCGCTGCCCCGGCCACGTCCTCGGGCTCGCCGAGGCGTTTCAGCGGATAGGCCTGCGCGATCTTCTCGCCGCGGCCCCCATCCCAGAGCGCCCGTGCGAACTCCGTCTTCACGAGGCCCGGCGCCAGACAATTCACGCGGACCTTGGGTGCGAGCTCCGCAGCGAGCTGCTTCGTCATGTGGATCAGGGCAGCCTTGGTGACGTCGTAGACGCCGAGCACCGGGCTCGTC
>JANNQH010000337.1:0-4310 GCA_031400655.1 Deltaproteobacteria bacterium
CGCAGGGAGCTGTAGCCCGCATCGCTCGCGGCGAGGCCGAGCTCGGTCGCGACCGGCGAGTCCATCGAGCCGCCCATCAACGGATGGGGCGCCGCAACGATCGCACCGCCGCGGTCGGGCGCCGCAACGGCCGACTCCGAATACGAATCCGCATCCGGATCCGCGGCCGACGGCGGGCGCGCCGGGAGCCAGAGCCCGTCGAGCGAGGAGCCCGCCGGCAGGCCCGGCGTCTGGGGGAGAAGAATCGTGGCGGGGCGTTCGAAGGGGCGCGCTGACATGGCGTCGAGCCTACCCTTCCGATCGCCACGGGTCGAAAGTCAGCGTCCAGATTCCGAGGAGCCGAGATGAGCGAGCGCCGCGTCCAGCGAGGGGCCCAGTTCGAGCTGATCACCGAGCGCGTCGCTCTGCCAAACGGGCGGAGCGTGCTGGTCGACCTGCTGAAACATCCGGGCGCCGCGGCGATCGTGCCCTTCCTCGACGACGGCCGCGTGCTCCTGATCCGCCAGTACCGCTTCGCGACCGCTGGCTACCTGCTCGAGCTGCCCGCCGGCAAGCTCGACCCGGGCGAGGCGCCGGAGGCGTGTGCGGCGCGGGAGCTCGAAGAAGAGACGGGCTACCGAGCGGGTCGCGTCGAGAAGCTCGGCGCCATCTGGCCCTCCCCTGGCTTCACCGACGAGAAGATCCATCTCTATGCTGCCTACGATCTGCGGCCGACCGCGCAGCGCCTCGAGGCCGACGAGGTGATCGAGCTCGTACCGATGTCCTTCGACGAGGCGCTTCGCCGGGTGCGCGAGGGCGAGATCCAGGATGCGAAGTCCGGGATGGCGCTGATGCTGGCGGCGGAGCGGCGGCGCCATAGATAGATAGTCAGACTCCCCATGGGGCTTGCGACGCCGGGTCCGCGCTGGAGTGCCGCGCTTCGTTGACCCTCCATTCAACGATGCTTAAGCTCTTGCCGTCCTGCGGGAGCACGCGCCCGTCCCGCCGACACCAGAAGCAAAGGTCCCGCGACCTCCGATTCCGACACGGACCACCCGAATAGTCCTCGTGTCGGTTCGGTTGCTGCGTGGCGACCTGTGAACGAGACCGGAGTGTCGAGCCTTTGTACGGACGCGGCGGCGCACAGTTTTCCTTCGGACCCCCGCAGACGCCGGAGATCATCAAGAATCTCCTGATCGCGAACGGCGTGGTCTTCATCGCTCAGCTGATCGGGCCGCGGGTCGGCTTCGACGTGACGAACTTTGGCGTCGTCCAGCCCGCCGCCGTCTGGGGCGATTTCCAGGTCTGGCGAATCTTCACCTACATGTGGCTCCACAGCCCGACGTCGATCATGCACATCGCGTTCAACATGCTCTCGCTGTGGATGTTCGGCTCGTCGCTCGCTCTCGTCTGGGGAGAGGAGCGCTTCCTCCGCTACTACCTCGTCTGCGGAACCGGCGCGGGCTTCATGATCGCGTCGCTGCCGTTCCTGCTCGGCATGCTGGGCATTCCGTCAACCCTCGCCGACTTGAACGGGGTGACCCTCGGCGCGTCGGGGGCCGTGATGGGTGTGCTGCTCGCCTACTCCTTCACCTGGCCCGACCGCACGATCATGCTGCTCTTTCCGCCCATTCCGATCCGGTCGATCTATCTGATTCCCGTCCTCTTCGTGATGGAGTGGATGTCGAGCGCCACCGGCCAGAGCAATGTCAGCCACACGGGCCACCTGGCCGGTGTGCTCGTCGGCTGGATCTACCTCTTGAATGAAGGCCGCACGCCCGGTGCGCCGACCCTGAACTCGTTCGTGCTCAAATGGCGTCGTTACCGCATGCGGCAGAAGATCAAGTCGGTCCACAAGGAGGACCGCGACGCGCGGCGACGAGACCGCGACGACGATGACGTGAGGCGATTCCATTGAAATGGCTTCCCGGACATCACGAGGAGAACGGCGACGGCCGGACGTTCGGTCCCGGCTTTGGCGGTCTCTTGCGCAGCCTCTTCGCCAACCTGCCCTGGGCTGAGTCCGCGAGCCGCGAAGAGAGCATGATCATCCCGGCCCCCGCCGGCCGCGCGATCAGCATCCACAACGCGAACGGCAAGACGCGCGTCATCGGCGAGGACCGCGACGACATCGAGATCCGCATCCACAAGAGCGTGCGCGCCGATTGCTCCGACTTGGCAACCCGGCTGCTCGACTCGATCCAGCTCCAGAGCTCGGCCGGCGCCGACGTGCTCGAGATCGAAGTCCAGATCCCCCGCCGCTGCTCCCGCCACGCCGTCGCCCACATCGAGCTCCACGTCCCCCGCGAAACCCGCATTTCGACCTCCTCGAGCAACGGCAAGATCTCGCTCGAAGGGATCGATCGAGACGTGCGAGCCCGTTCGAGCAATGGCTCGATCTCGATCTGCGAAGTGAACGGCGACATCGACGTCACGACCGCCAACGCGAAGGTCGCCTGCCGCTGCACCCACGGCCACCTGCGCGCCCGCTCGAGCAACGGCAAGATAGAGCTCGGCGGCCACCGCGGCTCGATCGACGCCTCGACCACCAACGGCATCATCCGCGCCTCGCTCGAGAGCGTGGGCGAGGTCGGTGTGAACCTGACGACGAGCAACGGCCGCATCGTCCTCGATCTCCCGGCGGATACCGACGCCGACATCGACATGCGGGTCGAGAACGGCCTGATCCGCAACGATCTCGACCTCGAACAACAGTCGGGCGACGAGAACGGCTGGGTCCGGGGCCGACTCGGCAAGGGCGGCTGCCCGATCCGCCTGCGCACCTCGAACGGAACGATCTCGGTGCGCTAGCACGATGACGCTCCTCGAAGTCTTCGAGTTCGCGAGCTACGTCATCACGGTCGTCGCCCTCCCCTTCGCGATCGTCGTCTTCATCGCCGAGCAGCAGAAAGAGCGACAGAACGAGGAAGAGGAATCCTTCCAGATCCTCTCGAATTCCTACACCGACTTCCTCCGCCTCGTCCTCGAAAATCCCGACCTCCGCCTCCACTCCGACGCCGCGACGCCGAACCTGAGCGACGAGCAACGCGAACGCATGCGCGTGCTCTTCGACATCCTGATCTCGCTCTTCGAACGCGCCTACATCCTGCTCTACGAGGTGCCCATGCCCGCCTACCGCGAACGGCAATGGCACTCGTGGGACGACTACATGCGCGAGTGGTGTCGACGGGAAGATTTCCGCGCTGTGCTGCCCCAGCTCTTGCGGGGCGAGGATCCCGAGTTCGTGGCGTACATCGAGAGGCTCGCACGCGAGGAGGCGAGCCCGGCATGACGAACGATCCCCCTGCGAGCGCACAAAGAAAGAAGCGCGTCCTCATCATGGGCGCCGCCGGCCGCGACTTCCACGTCTTCAACACCGTCTTCCGCGGAGATCCAACGACCGAGGTCGTCGCCTTCACCGCGGCCCAGATCCCGGGCATCGCGAGCCGCTGCTACCCGGTGGAGCTCGCCGGAGCGCGGTACCCGAACGGGATCCCGATCCGATCGGAAGCGGAGCTCGCGGAATGCGTCGCCGCGGAGCGGATCGACCAGGTCGTGTTCGCCTACTCCGACCTGGCCCACGTCGACGTAATGCACCGCGCCTCGATCGCCCTCGCGGCCGGCGCCGATTTCGCGCTGCTCGGACCCAGGTCGACGATGCTGCGCTCCCGGCTCCCGGTGATCGCGGTCTGCGCGGTGCGGACCGGAATCGGGAAATCCCAGGTGACGCGATTCCTGTCGCGCCTGCTCAGGGAGCGCGGACTGCGGGTCGCCGTCGTGCGCCACCCGATGCCGTACGGCGATCTGGTCCGCCAGGCGGTCCAGCGCTTCGCGACCCCTGCCGATCTCGATCGCGCCGCCTGCACGATCGAGGAGCGCGAGGAATACGAGCCGCATCTCGAGATCGGAAACGTCGTCCACGCCGGCGTCGACTACGGCCGCATCCTTGCGCAGATCGAAGCGGAAGCCGACATCATTCTCTGGGACGGCGGCAATAACGATTTCAGCTTCTACGAGCCCGACCTCCACGTCGTGCTCGTCGATCCCATGCGCGCCGGCCACGAGTCGCTCTACCACCCGGGCGAGGCCGTGCTGCGGATGGCCGATCTCGTCGTCGTGGCGAAGACGAATTCCGCAGCGACCGCCGACATCGAGCGCGTCACGGCGAGCGCACGCGTCCTGGCACCGAAGGCCACGATCCTGCGCGGCGCCTCGCGGGTCGTGCTCGATGATCCCGCCCGCGTCGCGGGCCGGCGCGTCCTCGTGGTCGAAGACGGGCCGACCATCACCCACGGAGGCATGGCCTACGGCGCGGGATACGTCGCCGCACG
>JANNQH010000338.1:0-2778 GCA_031400655.1 Deltaproteobacteria bacterium
CCAGCTCGCCCTCGACCACGGCTATCCGGGCCTTGCCATGATCGCAACCGATCGCGCGAAGGGCGTCTCGGAAGCGGACTTCACCCGCTTCACCGCAGAGTCGAAGGCGATCAGCTCCCCGCAAAGCAAGATCGCGAGCCTGTCGTCGTGGCAGCCCAAGCAACGCGACGCGATCACGAGCAGCTCACCGATGAACCTCGGGACTGGAACCGGTGGCCCCGAACGCGTCATGCAGCTCGCGTTTCTCGAGGGCGATCCGGCGGCGGCGTTCGGAGAGGTTGCGGCGTATGCGCAGGCAATCGAAGGGGCCGGACTCGGCAGGGTCTGCTTTGCGGCGCCGTTTCACAAGACCGTGGTGGGGACGGATCGGTATGCGGATCAGCTCTGGTCGCTGAGGTAGGGCTTGCGTCTCGGCGACGGGGGGCGGCAGGCCCAGCGCAAGTCCGTGTGAAGACACCTTCACGAATCGAAATCGATCCCGAGGGGCGGCCAGCCCTGACGACTGTTCGACAATCGTGTCACCCACTGAGCCCTCGCGGCCACCTACTCGAAGCTGCGCAGCCGGCGGTCCGCCTGAACTCGCTCCGCTGGGGGCGCGGACAGGCCCCGTCGACGCTCGACGCGCAGCCCGGAAAGCGGCCGGCTGCGCCCGCCAGTGAACGAAGTTTCCTCAATCAATTCGGATTCTTATCGCTTCTGTTGCAAGTCGATGCGCGGTCCGGATGGAGTCTGGCCGACTCGATCCCGAATCATCACGAAGGCGATCTCGGCCCGGATTCTCGGGTAGACTGGGCGGCCGGGTCGACCTAACGTGGGCCGCCCATTCGAGTCACGACCGAGTGTCTTTTTTCCGCGGTCGCGCAAACGATGCCCGCAGGGTACGGGGCGAGGCAGATCGATGGCTGAAAGTTTTCGTCGGTGGGGCAGGCAGGTCGGGGGGACGACCCTCGCCGCGATCATGCTGTCGTTGGCCATGGTCCTCGTGACGACGGCGGCGATTGCCCAGACCGAAGTCGTGCTTGCCACCGACGACTTCGATCGACCCGATGAGCTGCCGCTGGTGCTCGGTGGGAACTGGCAGCGATCGCTCAGCGGTGGGGCCGCAAATCTGGCGGGGAATCGAGTCGTGGGCGCCACGGGCGAGGCCATCTACTTCTGGCAGGGTCCCGGGGTTTTCGACGACACGCGACAGTATGCGCGGGCCCGAGTCACTCAGGCTAATGGCGGGGTGGGGCTCGTGCTGCTCGGCGGCACCGGCCAGGCGATCATTGCCAATTGGAGCAGCGGAACGGGGTTGCTCTACATCTACTGGTACACAGCGGGCGTCTACCAGGGCAACCTCACGACGGTCTCGTCGACGATTCAAGTCGGTGATCTGATCGAAGCGGACCTGATCGATGGGACGGTCTACGCGAAGGTCAATGGCACGATCGTCGGGAGCGCCAGCAATACGACCTCCCTGACCTCGGGCCGACCCGGATTCGAGACGTTCCTGACCGACGGCAGCCTCGACGACTGGGAGGCGGGGACTCCTCCTCCGTCCTATTCGATCAGTGGGACGATCAGCGAGAACTCAGTGGGACTGGGCGGTGTGCTCGTGAGCGCCAGCGGCGTATTCGGGGCGAGCACGACGACGGACGCGAACGGCGACTACACCATCTCGGGCGTGCCCGGCGGTGCGGCAGCCATCGTCCTGAGGCCCATCCTGGCGGGACATACCCTGAGCCCTCTCACACGGACCGTCGCCGGTCCGGTCGGCGGGAACGTCGTGGGCGAGGATTTCACGAGTACACCCTCGAGCAGCTCCGTGGTCGCGGCCGACAACTTCAACCGCGCCGCCGAGGGACCGCTGGTGGTCGGCGGGAACTGGCAGCGATCGCTCAGCGGTGGGGCCGCAAATCTGGCGGGGAATCGAGTCGTGGGCGCCACGGGCGACGCCGTCTACTACTGGCAGGGTCCCGGAATTTTCGACGACACGCGCCAGTTTGCACGAGCCCGAGTCACTCAGGCGACGGGCGGCGTGGGGCTCGTGCTTCTCGGCGGCACCGGCCAGGCGATCATTACCACCTGGAGCAGCAGTACGGGATTGCTTTACATCTACTGGTACACAGGCGGCGTCTACCAGGGCGACATCACGACGGTCTCGTCGACGATTCAAGTCGGCGACCTGATCGAAGCGGAGCTGGTCGATGGGACGGTCTACGCGAAGGTCAATGGCACGATCGTCGCGAGCGCCATCAACACGACCTCGCTGACGTCGGGCCGGCCGGGATGGGAGACCTATCTGGCAGGGGGCAGCCTCGACGACTGGGAAGCGGGCACTCCTCCCCCGACCTATTCGATCAGTGGGACGATCAGCGAGAACGCCGTCGGACTGAGCGGTGTTTTCGTGAGCGCCAGCGGCGTCTTCGGGGCAAGCACGACGACGGACGCGAACGGCGATTACAGCATCCCGGGCGTGCCCGGCGGTGCGGCGGCTGTCGTCCTGACGCCGATCCTGGCGGGGCACACGCTGAGTCCGCCGACGCGAACGATCGCCGGTCCGATGACCGGGAACGTCGTGGGCGAGGATTTCACGAGCACACCCTCGAGCAACCCCGTGGTCGCAGCCGACAATTTCAACCGCGCCGCCGAGGGACCGCTACTCGTCGGCGGGAACTGGCAGCGATCGCTCAGCGGTGGGGCCGCAAATCTGGCGGGGAATCGAGTCGTGGGCGCCACGGGCGACGCCGTCTACTACTGGCAGGGTCCCGGAATTTTCGACGACACGCGCCAGTT
>JANNQH010000339.1:0-2042 GCA_031400655.1 Deltaproteobacteria bacterium
TGCCGCCGAGCAGCACCAGCCCGACCTGTCGATCCGGCTGAACGACTCGGGCCCTCGCATACTGTCGCGTGTTGTCGAACGTGCCTGGACCCTGCCAGTAGTAGATGGCGTCGATGCTCGCGCCCACGACTCGATTCCCCGCCAGATTGGCGGCTCCGTTACTCAACGATCGCTGCCAGTTCCCGCCGACGACCAACGGTCCTTCGGCGGCGCGGTTGAAGTTGTCGGCGGCGACCAAGGCATTGCTCGAGGGCGTGCTCGTGAAGTCCTCGCCCGCAATGTTCCCGACGACCGGACCGGCGATGGTCCGCGTGAGAGGGCTCAGCGTGTGTCCCGCCAGGATCGGCGTCAGCACGACGGACGCCGCACCGCCCGGCACGTTCGAAATAAAGTACGCGCCGTTCCCGTCCGTCGTCGCGCTTGCGCCGAAGGCGCCGCTCGCGCTCACGAGAACACCGCTCAGCCCCGCGGCGTTCTCCGTGATCGTCCCGCTGATCGAATACGAAGCGGGAGTCCCGGCCTCCCAGTCGTCGAGGCTGCCCCCGGTCAGGTACGTCTCGAATCCCGGTTGGCCCGCGGTCAGCGAGGTCGTGTTGACGGCGCTCGCGACGATCGTGCCGTTGACCTTGGCGTAGACCGTCCCATCGAGCAGCTCGGCTTCGATCAGGTCGCCGACCTGGAGCGCCGACGAGCCCGTCACCAGGTAGCCCTGGAATGTGCCCCCGGTATACCAGTTGATGGAGAACGTCCCGCTGGGGTTGCTCCACACGGCGATGAGCGCCTGCCCGCTACCGCCGAGCAGCACGAGCCCCACCTGTCCATTGGTCTGGGCGACTCGTGCCCGCGCATACTGTCGCGTGTTGTCGAAGGTGCCTGGACCCTGCCAGTAGTAGACGGCGTCGCCGCTGACGCCCACGACTCGATTCCCCGCCAGATTGGCGGCTCCGCTACTCAACGATCGCTGCCAGTTCCCGCCGACCGCCAGAGGCAGTTCATCGGGTCGATCGAACGCGTCCGAGGCAAGCACGACTCCGGTCTGGGCGCTGGCGGCTGTCGTCACGAGGGCCATGCCCACCGACATCATGACCGCGACGAGGGCCGTCCCCCTGAGCTGACTGGCCAACTGACGAAATCTCGCAGCCATCGAATTTCCCTCGTTTCGTTCCCGGCAGGGCAGCGTTTGGGCGACCACGAAAATCATAAGCTCGGTCTTGACTCGAATGGAAAAAAAATGTTAGGTCGACCCGGCCGCGCAGTCTACTCGAGAATCCGGGCTGAGATCGCCTTCGTGATGATTCGGGATCGATTCGTCCAGGCTCCACCCGGACCGCGCATCGACTTGCAACAGAAGCCATAAGAGTTTGAATTGATTAAGGAAGCTTCGTTCACTGGCGGGCGCAGCCGGCCGCTTTCCGGGCTGCGCGTCGAGCGTCGACGGGCCTGTCCGCGTCCCCAGCGGAGTGAGTTCAGGCGGACCGCCGGCTGCGCAGCTTCGAGTAGGTGGCCGCGAGGGCTCAGTGGGTGACACGATTGTCGATCAGTCGACAGGGCTGGCCGCCCTTGGGATCAGCATCGACTCGCGAAGGTGTCTTCACACCCACTTGCGCAGGGCCTGCCGCCCCCTGTCGCCGAGACCCAGGCCCTCCCTCAGCTACCAGAGCTGATCCGCATACCGATCCGTCCCCACCACGGTCTTGTGAAACGGCGCCGCGAAACAGACCGCGCCGAGTCCGGCCCCTTCGATTGCCCGCGCATACGCCGCAACCTCTCCGAACGCCGCCGCCGGATCGCCCTCGAGAAACGCGAGCTGCATGACGCGTTCTGGGCCACCGGTTCCAGTCCCGAGATTCATCGGTGAGCTGCTCGTGATCGCGTCGCGTTGCTTGGGCAGCCACGACGATAGGCTCGCGATCTTGCTTTGCGGGGAGCTGATCGCCTTCGACTCTGCGGTGAAGCGGGTGAAGTCCGCTTCCGAGACGCCCTTCGCGCGATCGGTTGCGATCATGGCAAGGCCCGGATAGCCGTGGTCGAGGGCGAGCTGG